>NZ_JBHUWC010000073.1:0-18082 GCF_042670225.1 Isoptericola sp. NPDC057191
TGCGTGCTGAGTTGATCCTCAAACCGTCGGTTTGAGGATCAAGTCAGCACGCACGATGCCGGGAGCGGTCAGCCGGGGAGGCCCGCGATGCCGGTGCCGACGGGGTCGTCGGAGCCGTCGTGCGTGCGGCCGCGGCGCGTGCCGGCGGCCTCGTCACGCACCAGCCGCACCCACAGCAGCACGGCGAAGAGGCCGAAGACCCACCACTGCAACGCGTAGAACAGGTTCTGCAGGTTGACGCCGTCGCTGCCCTCGAGCACGGGCCGCGGGAGCATGGCCGGGCCGCCCTGGGCTGCGGCGGCCTGTGCCGGGTCGGACGACGTCAGCACCACGTAGCCGGAGTAGATCGGGCCGCCCCAGGTGTTGACGAGCGAGCCGGTGGCGATGGAGTCGGTCAGCGGCGGCCCGTCGGGGTTGTCGGGCAGGGGTTCGCCGCCCTCCAGCGCGGACTCCGACGCCTGCAGCCAGCCCGTGACGCGCACCTGCCCCGCGGGTACGTCGAGGGCGGCGGCGTCCGGGGTGGGCGAGTCCACCCAGCCGCGGACGACGGGCAGCACGGGAGCGCCGGACAGGTCGGACCACGACGCGCCGCCCGTCCCGTCGTCCGAGACGCGCAGGGGCGTCAGGACCAGGTAGCCGGTGCGGCCGCCGAGCGAGCGACCGGCCACGAGCATCTGCCCCTCGGGCTCGTACGTCCCGGTCACCCAGGTCTCGGTGCCCACCAGCTCGCCGGGGAACGACGTCTGCGGCGGCAGCAGGTCGCCGAGCGCCTCGGGACCCTGGGCCGCCTGCTCCGCGGCCTCCTGCTGCGCGGCCAGCTCGGCGCGCTGGTAGGCACGGTCGAGCTGCCACACACCGAGCCGCCCGCAGACGGCGGCGGCGAGCAGGAAGAGGAGCAGGATCCCGATCATGCGGGGCTGGACGGCCACCGCCCAGAACGACCTGCGGGCGGGCTGGGGGCTGGGCACGGCACCACGGTAATCGGCGTGCGACCCCCGCAAGGAATCCGCACGCTCCCGGCACTTGACGGACCGCCAGATCGACGTCACTCCCCTGACCTCGCGGGTCGTGCTGCGCGGTCCTCCACGGTGGGGTGGAATGAAGGCGCTGGCCTTCCCCGAGCCACTGGAGCGTGTGATGAGCACCACGACCACCCCGTCCGTCCACCCCGCGCCGTGGCGCGCCGGCGAGGGCGCCGAGCTCTCGGCCGACACGATCGACCGGATCGACCGGTGGTGGCGGGCGGCGAACTACCTGTCCGTGGGCCAGATCTACCTGCTCGACAACCCGCTGCTGCGCGAGCCGCTCATCCGCGACCACGTCAAGCCGCGCCTGCTCGGGCACTGGGGCACCACGCCGGGCCTCAACTTCCTGTACGCCCACCTCAACCGGGCGATCAAGGAGCGCGAGCAGTCCACGATCTACGTCGCCGGCCCCGGGCACGGCGGCCCCGGCCTCGTCGCGAACTCGTACCTCGAGGGCACGTACTCCGAGACCTACTCGGACATCACCCAGGACGACGAGGGGCTGCGGCGCCTGTTCCGCCAGTTCTCCTTCCCTGGCGGGATCCCCTCGCACGTCGCGCCGGAGACACCGGGATCCATCCACGAGGGCGGCGAGCTGGGCTACGCCCTGAGCCACGCGTACGGCGCCGCGTTCGACAACCCCGACCTGCTGGTGGCGGCGGTCGTCGGCGACGGCGAGGCCGAGACCGGCCCGCTCGCCACGAGCTGGCACTCGAACAAGTTCGTCAACCCGGTGACCGACGGCGTCGTCCTGCCGATCCTGCACCTCAACGGCTACAAGATCGCCAACCCGACGGTGCTGGCGCGGATCAGCGACGACGAGCTGCGCGACCTGATGATCGGCTACGGGCACACCCCGTACTTCTTCGTCGGCGGGTTCGACGGCGAGGACCACGAGGCGGCGCACCGCCGGTTCGCGCAGCTCCTCGACGAGGTCCTCGACCACATCGCCCGGATCAAGGCCGAGGCTGCCGCGGGCAGCGAGGAGCGACCCGCGTGGCCGATGATCGTCTTCCGCACGCCCAAGGGCTGGACCTGCCCGCCCGTCATCGACGGCAAGAAGACCGAGGACTCGTGGCGCGCCCACCAGGTCCCGCTCGCCAGCGCCCGGGACACCCCCGAGCACCTCGAGGTGCTGCGCGGCTGGCTCGAGTCCTACCGGGCGCACGAGCTGTTCGACACCGAGGGACGGCTGCTGCCGGAGATCGCCGAGCAGGCGCCGACGGGCGAGCTGCGTATGAGCGGCAACCCGCACACCAACGGCGGGCTGCTGCTCAAGGACCTGCGGCTGCCGGACTTCCGTGACTACGCCGTGGACGTCGCCGGGCCCGGTGGCTCGGTCGCCGAGGCCACGCGCGTCCTGGGGCAGTGGCTGACCGACGTCGTGCGGCTCAACCCGGACAACTTCCGCATCTTCGGCCCGGACGAGACGGCGTCCAACCGCCTCCAGGCGGTCTACGAGGTCACCGACAAGCAGTGGAACGCCGAGTTCTACGGGCCCGACGTCGACGAGCACCTCGCCCGCGTCGGCCGCGTGATGGAGATGCTCAGCGAGCACCAGTGCCAGGGCTGGCTGGAGGGCTACCTGCTCACGGGGCGCCACGGCCTGTTCACCAGCTACGAGGCCTTCATCCACATCGTCGACTCGATGTTCAACCAGCACGCCAAGTGGCTCAAGGTCACCAACCACATCCCGTGGCGGCGGCCGGTCGCGAGCCTCAACTACCTCCTGTCGAGCCACGTGTGGCGCCAGGACCACAACGGCTTCAGCCACCAGGACCCCGGGTTCATCGACCACGTCGTGAACAAGAAGGCCGAGATCGTCCGGGTGTACCTGCCGCCGGACGCGAACACCCTGCTGTCCACCTACGACCACTGCCTGCGCAGCCGCCAGTACGTGAACGTCGTGGTGGCGGGCAAGCAGCCGGCACCGCAGTTCCTCACGATGGAGCAGGCGATCGCGCACTGCTCGCGCGGCCTGGGCATCTGGGACTGGGCGGGCACGGAGGTCGAGGGGCAGGAGCCCGACGTCGTGCTCGGCGCGGCGGGCGACGTCCCGACCCTGGAGGTGCTCGCGGCCGCCGACATCCTGCGCCAATGCATCCCGGACCTCAAGGTCCGGGTGGTGAACGTGGTCGACCTCATGCGGCTGCAGGACGAGAAGGAGCACCCGCACGGCCTGTCGGACAAGGACTTCGACACCCTGTTCACGGCCGACCGCCCGGTGATCTTCAACTACCACGGCTACCCGTGGCTCATCCACCGCCTGACCTACCGCCGCACCAACCACGCGAACATCCACGTGCGCGGCTACAAGGAGGAGGGCACCACGACGACGCCCTTCGACATGGCGATGCTCAACGACATCGACCGCTACCACCTCGTGGTCGACGTCATCGACCGGGTGCCGTCGCTGCGCTCGCGGTACGCGGGCCTGCGGCAGGAGATGGTCGACGCCCGCCTGGCCGCCCGGCAGTACACGCGCCAGCACGGCGAAGACATCCCGGAGGTGCGCGACTGGGTGTGGCCGGACGTCGGCGAGACGGGCACCGAGAGCGGCGGCCCGCAGTACGACGCGGCGGCAGCGACGGGCGGCGACAACGAGTGATGTGACGAGTCCCCCGTGGCGGCGACGATCGAGGCCGGTGACGGCCGACGCGTCGCCACGGGGCTGACTCCCCTGTCGCTACTCCCGCCCGTCGAAGTGACGCACCACGAACGCCGCGACGACGAACGCCACCCCGAACATCTCCAGCAGGGTGGCCAGGGACTGGATCCAGAGTGCGCCGCCGCCCCAGACCTGCGCCAGGAAGGTGCTACCCGTGGGCATCGCGATCACGAACGCTTGCCCCACGACCCCCAGCACCAGCGCGGAAGCTCCGACCCAGAGCATCGCGGAAGCAGAAAGCCGTGGCATCACCCTGCTCCTTTCGCGGCCGGTCCCGGACGGCTCGTGCGCCACGGGGCTTCCGTGCGCCCTCGACTGACGCGTCCGACTCGTCGTCGACATGCTAGATCGTGCCGCGTCACCGCGGCCGCAGAGGGGGACTTGCGGATCCTGGACGGTGGTGGCGCGGAGCAGCGTGGGTCGCCATCATGACCCGACTCGTCCAGGGAGCACCGGGTCGCGTGGAACCCTCGGGCCGTGACGAACCCGACGCCGCATCCCGGTGCGGCGCCGGGTCCGATGCGATGGAATGGTGACAACGCCGACCGACACGGAGCCGCCTGGTGAGCACGCAGACCCGCAGCATCTACATCGCCTCTCCCGAGGGCGAGACCGGCAAGTCCACCGTGGCGCTCGGCGTCCTGGACCTGCTGGTCCGGCAGGTCTCCCGCGTCGGCGTGTTCCGGGCCGTCTCTCGTGTGCCGTCGCCGCCGGCGTCGGACGCGGGCGGCGACGCCCCGCGCGACCACGTGCTCGAGATGCTGCTGCAGCACGACGGCGTGGACCTCGCCTACGAGGACGCGGTCGGCGTCACGTACGACGACGTGCACGCCGACCCGGAGGCCGCCCTGGCGCGCATCCTGGACCGCTACCACGCGGTCGCGGAGCGGTGCGACGCCGTCGTGGTGGTGGGCACCGACTACACGGACGTCACGGGCGCCACGGAGCTGGCGTTCAACGCCCGCGTCGCGGCCAACCTGGGCGCCCCGGTGCTGCTCGTGACGTCGGGCCGGGACCGCTCCGCCGAGGAGGTGCGCGCCCTGACCCGGCTCAGCGTCTCCGAGCTGCGCGCCAACCACGCGCAGCCGGTGGGCGTCGTCGTGAACCGCTGCGCCCCCGGGGTGCTCGGCGCGGGCGCGACGGTGCTGCTGGGCGACCTCGACCTCCCGGTGTGGACCATCCCCGAGGAGCCCTTCCTGCACGCTCCCACGGTGGGCCGGCTCACCGAGGCGGTCGAGGGCACGCTCATGCTCGGGGACCCCGACCTGCTGAACCGGGAGGCGCTGGAGGTCATCGTCGGGGCGATGTCGTTCGAGCACGTGCTCGACCACCTCACCGACGGGGCCGTCGTCATCCTCCCCGGCGACCGGTCGGACGTGCTGCTGGGCCTGCTGTCGGCGCACGCCGCCGCCACGTTCCCGTCGTTGGCGGGCATCGTGCTCACCGGCGGGTACGTGCCGCGGGGCGTGATCGCGCAGCTCCTGTCCGCGCTCGGGCCGCGCGTGCCCGTCGTCGCGACCGCGCTCGACACGTTCCGGGCGGCCCGCCGCGCAGCGGAGACGCACGGCTTCGTCACGGTCGCCTCGACCCGCAAGGTCGACGTCGCACGAGCGCTCTTCGAGCAGCACGTGGACGGGGCGGCGCTGCTGGCACGGCTCGACCTGCCGCGCACGCGCGTCGTGACGCCGCTGATGTTCGAGTACGAGCTCATCGAGCGCGCCCGCGGCGACCGGCGGCGGGTCGTGCTGCCCGAGGGCGACGACGACCGCATCCTGCGCGCCGCGTCGACGGTGCTGGCCCGCGGCATCGCGGACCTCGTGATCCTGGGCGACGAGACCGCGATCCGGGCGCGGGCCGCCGAGCTCGGGCTCGACATCGCCGCGGCCACGGTGCTCGCCCCGACGGACCCCGAGCACGTCGAGCTCTTCGCGACGGAGTACGCGAAGCTCCGCGCGCACAAGGGGATGACGGTGGAGCGGGCTCGCGAGATCGTCACGGACGTGTCGTACTTCGGCACGATGATGGTCCACCTCGGCCTCGCCGACGGGATGGTCTCGGGCGCCGCGCACACGACGGCGCACACCATCCGGCCGTCGTTCGAGATCGTCAAGACCCAGCCCGGCGTCTCGGTCGTGTCCTCCGTGTTCCTCATGTGTCTCACGGACCGGGTGCTCGTGTACGGCGACTGCGCCGTCATCCCCGACCCGACGTCGGAGCAGCTCGCGGACATCGCGATCTCGTCGTCGGCCACGGCGGCGCAGTTCGGCGTCGACCCGAAGGTCGCGATGCTGTCCTACTCCACGGGCACGTCCGGCTCGGGCGCCGACGTCGACAAGGTGCGCGCGGCCACGGAGCTGGTCCGCGAGCGCCGTCCCGACCTGTCCGTGGAGGGGCCGATCCAGTACGACGCCGCCGTCGACGCGTCCGTCGCGGCGTCCAAGCTGCCGGAGTCCTCGGTGGCGGGGCGGGCCACCGTGTTCGTCTTCCCGGACCTCAACACGGGCAACAACACCTACAAGGCCGTGCAGCGGTCCGCGGGGGCGGTCGCCGTCGGCCCGGTGCTGCAGGGACTGAACAAGCCGGTGAACGACCTGTCGCGCGGCGCGCTCGTGGCCGACATCGTCAACACCGTCGCCATCACCGCGATCCAGGCACAGGCCCTGGCGCACGCCGACGTCGAGGAGGCCTCCGCATGAGCATCGTCCCCGAGTCCGAACGACCCACCCCGTACAGCGCGTACGGGGCGCACGGGTCGGTGCTGGTGCTGAACTCGGGGTCGTCGTCCCTGAAGTACCAGCTGGTCAACCCGGTGGGCGGGGAGGCGATCGCGGCGGGCACGATCGAGCGCATCGGCGAGCCCGCAGGCATCGTCACGCACACGTTCGCCGGCAACCGGACCCGCCGGGAGCTGGAGGTGCCGGACCACGGCGAGGCGCTGCGGCTCGCGCTCGGCATGTTCGACGAGATCGGGCCGCGGCTGGCCGACGCCGGGATCTACGCCGTGGGGCACCGGGTGGTGCACGGGGGTGCGGAGTTCTCGGGGCCGGTCGTGGTGGACGACGACGTCGTGGCCCGCATCGACGCGCTGGTGCCGCTGGCGCCGCTGCACAACCCCGCCAACGTGCAGGGCATCCGGGTGGCGCGCGAGCTGCTGTCCGACGTGCCGCACGTCGCCGTCTTCGACACCGCCTTCTTCCAGGCGCTGCCGGCGGAGGCGTACACGTACGCGATCGACCGCACGGTCGCCCAGGAGCACGACGTGCGCCGGTACGGGTTCCACGGCACCAGCCACCAGTACGTGGCGGGCAAGGTGGCGCGCGTGCTGGGGCGGCGCGTGCAGGACCTGCACACCATCGTGCTGCACCTGGGCAACGGCGCGTCGGCCTCGGCGGTGGCCGGCGGGGTGCCGATCGACACGTCGATGGGTCTGACGCCGCTGGAGGGGCTGGTGATGGGCACCCGGTCGGGCGACGTCGACCCGGCCGTCGTCTTCCACCTGGCCCGCAACGCCGGCATGAGCATCGACGAGCTCGACACCCTGCTCAACAAGCGCTCGGGGATGCTGGGCCTGTCGGGGGTGAACGACTTCCGCGAGCTGCGGCGGCTGATCGACGACGGCGACGAGGACGCCGCCCTGGCCTTCGACGTGTACGTGCACCGTCTCAAGAAGTACGTGGGCGCCTACGCCGCGCTGCTCGGCCGGGTGGACGTCGTCGCGTTCACGGCGGGCGTCGGGGAGAACGACGCGGCGGTGCGGGCCGCCGTCTGCGAGGGCCTGGAGGGCATGGGGATCGCCGTCGACCCGGAGCGCAACACCGCGGCAGCCGGCGGGGAGCGGATCATCTCCCCCGACTGGACGTCGACGCTCGTGATGGTGATCCCGACGATGGAGGAGCTGGCGATCGCCCGGCAGTGCGTGGAGGCCGTGGAGCACCTGGGCCCGGCGGCGTCGGTCACCGCCGGCTGAGGCGCTCCACGACCTGGTCCGCGATCTCCTCGGGCTCGTCCTCGATGCCGACGGTGAACCCGTCCTCGTCGGGGTCGAGCGGCTCGAGGGTGTCGAGCTGCGAGTCGAGCAGCGACGGCGGCATGAAGTGGCCCTGCCGGGCGGAGATGCGCTCCTCCAGCAGCTCGCGGCTGCCGTCCAGGTGCACGAACCGCACGGGGCCGCGGGCGGTGCGCAGCACGTCGCGGTAGGCGCGCTTGAGCGCCGAGCAGGTGACGACGGCGTGCCGGCCCGCGGCCGTCTGCTCGTCGAGCCAGTCGCGGATGGCGAGGAGCCACGGCGCCCGGTCCTCGTCGGTGAGGGGGTGGCCGGCGTGCATCTTGGCGACGTTGGCGGGCGGGTGGAAGTCGTCCGCCTCGGCGAGCGCCAGGTCCAGCCGCTTCGCGAGCAGCGCCGCGACCGTGGTCTTCCCGGACCCCGCGACGCCCATGACGACCAGGTGGGTGCCGTCCCCGTGGGTGCTCATCCGGTGAGCATCCCCGGCGGCGGCCCCCGGCCGCAAGCCGGACCCCGCGTCCCGGTCTACTCTCGACGGCGATGCTGCACTTCACGCCACCCTGCGGGCCGGTCCACGGCTGGGCGGACGGCGACGTCCGCCGCGCCACCGGCATCCCCTACGCGCACGCCGACCGGTTCCGGCCGCCCGTGCCGCTCCCCGACCGGACCGAGGTGCTCGAGGCGACCTCCTGGTCGCCCGCGTGCCCGCAGGGCCCGGTGCCGTTCCTCGACGAGGTGCTGGGCCCGGCGGGTGCCGGCGTGCCCGTCGACGAGCACTGCCAGCGGTTGTCGGTGACGATGCCCGCCGACGCCGGGCCGGACGAGCGCCTGCCCGTCATGGTGTGGATCCACGGCGGCTCGTACACCACGGGGGCGGGGGACGTGCCGATCATGGACCCACGTCCCCTGGTCGCCGAGCAGCGGGTCGTCGTCGTGACGGTCACCTACCGCCTGGGCCTGTTCGGCTACCTCGGCGTCGGGCCCGACCGGCCCGCGAACCTCGGTCTGCTCGACCAGCTGGAGGCGTTGCGCTGGGTGCGGCGCAACATCGCCGCGTTCGGCGGGGACCCCGCGCGGGTCACGCTGTTCGGCCAGTCCGCGGGCGGTGACGCCGTGGCGCACCTCATGGCCGTGGCGGGTGCTGCGGGGCTGTTCTCCCGCGCGATCGTGCAGAGCGCGCCCCTCGGGCTCTCGCGCGGCCGCGCGCGGATGAACGCCGACATGGCGCGCGCCGCTGCGGGCGTCTCCGCGCGGACCCCGGTGGAGGCCGTGGTGGCCGCCGAGGCGCGGCTGGAGAGGGTCGCCCGGGGTGCCGGGCTGCGCGCCGCGATGCCGTTCGGCACGCAGTACGGCCATGACCCGCTGCCGCCGGAGGACGAGGTCGAGGCCGCCTGGGAGGCCGCCGCCCCGCAGGTCACGCTGCTCGTCGGCCACACCGCCGAGGAGGCCCGGCTGTTCGTCCGTCGGCTGCCTGCGGTACGGCGGGCCGTCGGGCTGCCGGTCGTCGGCCCGTGGGTGCGGCGAGCGCTGGTCGCGGCCGTGACGGAGCGGATCTACGGCCGCCCCGCGCGGCGGTTCGCCGCCCGGCACGCCGCTGCCGGGGGCGTCGCGCACCGGTACGTGGTGACGTGGGCGGCCCCCGGCAACCCGTGGGGCGCCGCGCACATGGTCGACCTCCCGCTCCTCTTCGGTGACGAGAAGGCGTGGGCGACGGCGGCGCTCACCGACGGCGCCGCCTGGGAGGACCTGCAGCGCAGCGCTCGCCAGGTCCGCGCGGTGTGGGGCGCGTTCGCTCGCGGGGAGGACCTGGGCGACGGCGGCGAGGTGCCGGGGGCGCTCACGTACCGGCGGGTGGTCCGATGACGCTCTGGCTGGACCCGCCCACATGGCCTGCCCACGGCACGCTCTGGTCGCACCTCGTCTCGGACACGTCCCTGCACGAGCTGCGGACGTTCGCCCGCGCCCAGGGGGTGCGCGACCGTGCGTTCGACCTCGACCACTACGACGTGCCCGCCGACCTGCACGACACCCTCGTCGCCGCGGGCGCCGTCCCCGTGACGGGCGGCGAGCTGTCCCGGCGGCTCTCCCGCTCCGTGCTGCGCGTCCCGGGATGGGAGCGCCGGCGCGCCGCCCGTCCCACGCTGCTCGCCCGCTGGGCACGCCTGTGGGAGCCGGGCTCCTCCGGTGCCGACCTCGTCGGGCAGGACCTGGTGGACCGCTGGCGGGAGCCGCACCGCGTCTACCACTCCCGGCTCCACCTGGCCGACGCCCTCGACGCGCTCGACGTGCTGGCCGCCGACGGCGCTCCCGGGGACGCCTGGCACGCGACCGTCGCGCTGTGGTTCCACGACGCGGTGCACGACGGCGAGGCGGGCCGCGACGAAGAGCGCTCGGCGGCGCTCGTCGACCGGCTGCTCGGACCCCTCACGGGGCGGGTCCGCCTCGCCGGGCGCGGGGGCGACCTGACGCGCGCCGACGTCGACGAGGTCGCGCGGCTCGTGCTCGTGACCACCGACCACGCCCCGACCACCGACGACACCACCGGCGCGCTCGTCAGCGACGCCGACCTCGCCGTGCTCGGGGCCGACCCGGGCCGCTACGCCCGCTACGCCGCACAGGTGCGGGCCGAGTACGGGCACGTGCCGGACGACGCGTTCCGGGCCGGCCGCGCCGCGGTGCTGGACCAGCTCGCCGGCCTCCCTTCCCTGTTCCGCTCCCCCGCCGCGGCGGAGCGCTGGTCGGCGGCTGCCGCCCGCAACCTGCGCGCCGAACGGGACGGCCTCCAGGACGGGCACGAGGACGGGCGCTAGGTTGCGGACGTGACCTCGACGACACCCGCTGCCGGCACGCGCACCGCACCGCCGCCACGCCGTCGACGGCGGCGGACGCTCCTGGTGGCGGCGGTGACGGCCGGCGTCCTCGCCGTGGTCGTGGCCGTGCCGGTCGTGTGGGTGCAGCTCACCGGCCAGGCGCGCGTGCGGTCGTCGGTGCGGGACGTCGAGCCGGTGGACGCGATCCTCGTGCTCGGTGCCGGGCTGCGCGCCGACGGGACGCCCTCGCCGTACCTGCGCCGCCGGCTCGACGCCGCGGCGGAGCTGTACCACGCGGGTGCCGCGGACCGGGTCGTGCTCAGCGGCGACGGCCAGCCGCGTCGCGACGGCACGCCGTACGACGAGCCGGCGTCAATGCGCGAGTGGATCCTCGGGCGGGGCGTGCCCGACGAGGCACTCACCCTGGACCGCGAGGGCCTCGACACCACGGCGTCGTGCCGCCGCACCGCCGAGCTGACCGGCGCGCGCACCGCCGTCGTCGTCACGCAGGACTACCACCTGCGTCGCGCCCTGTTCAGCTGCGTCCGTGCGGGGCTGGACGCCCAGGGCGTGGGGGTCTCGTCCGCGAGCGCCACACCGCGCCACTGGGTCTGGTGGCACGTGCGCGAGGTCCCCGCCTCGTGGCGCGCCGCGGTGCGCGAGCTCGGGGCCTGACCGCCGCGCCCACGCCCCGACGCCCGGGCCGGGGCGGGGCGGCGTCAGCCCGTGGTCAGGGCAGGCGGAGCCGCCGCATCGCGCCGAGCGCGACGCTCAGCACCTTGCTCGGCGTCTCGCCCCCGAGGGCGTACAGGCTGTCCAGGGTGGCGCCGAACCGCGCGCCGCGCTGCAGCGCGACGGTCTGGACCTCCGTCACCGCCTCGACGCCCTCGCGCCCGTGCCGACGGCCCTGCCCGGAGGCCTTGAACCCGCCCATGGGCGCGGCGGCGGACCCCCAGGCGGAGGCGTAGCCGTCGTTGATCACCACGGTGCCGGACTCGACCCGCGCCGCGAGGCGCTTCGCCCGCCCGACGTCCGTCGACCAGATGCTCGCGTTCAGACCGAACTCCGTGTCGTTCATGACCCGCACGGCCTCGTCGTCGGACGCCACCCTGGTCACCGCGACGACCGGCCCGAACGTCTCCTCACGGGCGCAGAGGGCGTCCTCGGGGACGTTGTCCAGCACGGTCGGGGCGTAGAAGTAGGGCCCGACGTCGGACCGGTGGACGCCTCCGACGAGCGCCCGGGCGCCCTTGGCGAGCGCGTCGTCCACGTGACGGGTGACGCGCTCGAGCTGGGCGGCGGAGACCAGCGAGCCGACGTCCGCCGTGTAGTCGAGCGCCGTGCCGAGCGTGAGCTCACGGACGGCCGCGGTGAACCTCTCCAGGAAGGCGTCGGCGATCCGCTCGTGCAGCACCAGGCGCTCGATGGACATGCACAGCTGGCCCGAGTTGGAGAAGCAGGCCCGCACCACGCCGGGGACCGCCGAGTCGAGGTCGGCGTCCGCGGCGACGTACAGCGGGTTCTTGCCGCCCAGCTCGAGCGTGGTGCCGATGAGCCGCTCCCCCGCCCGCGCCGCGACCTTGCGGCCCGTCGCGGTCGACCCGGTGAACGCGATGTGGTCCACGTGCTCGACCAGCGCGGCGCCGATGTCGCCGCCGCCGGCCACGACGAGGAAGAGGTCGTCGGGGAGGCCGGCGTCCTGGAGGACCTCTGCGACCCAGAGGGCCGACAGCGTCGTCTGGGGGTCCGGCTTGAGCACCACGGCGTTGCCGGCGAGCAGCGCGGGCACGGCCTCGGAGAGCACCAGCGACAACGGGTAGTTCCACGGGGCGATCGCGCCGACGACGCCCACCGGCCGGCGGTGCACCCGCACGCCGGTGAGGACGGGGAGCATGCCCGGCACCCGGCGTGCGCCCAGGTAGGCCGCCCCGCGCACGGCGTAGTGCCGGCACGCGATGGCGACGTCGGCGACCTCCTCGAACGCGCTGCGCCGCGCCTTGCCCGACTCCATCTGGACGAGGTCCAGGATCTCCGACTGCCGCTCCAGCACCAGCGCGCCGAGGCGGTCGAGCACGGCCGTGCGGTCCGCGACCGTGGTGCGCGCCCAGTCCTGCTGCGCGGCGCGCGCACGGTCGACGGCGGCCGCCACGTCGTCGGGCGACGAGAGGGGGAACGCCGCGAGGGGCGCGCCGGTGAAGGGCAGCGTCGAGCGGTGGGTCCCGACGGTGTGGGAGGTGACGATGCGCCGCGTCAGCGGCTCCACGACGTCGGGCTCCAGGACATAGGTGGCGGCGGGCAGCTCGGGGTCCAGAAGTTCCCCGAGAGCGCCTTCGCCCTCGTGCGCGGTGGACATGGCCGACACCCTACGCGGATCGTCCGACAGCACCACCACCCCCGCCTCAGGGTTCGCTCTCAGCGGGACGAGGACCCTCGCGGCGGCGGCGCCCGTCGCTACAGGTCGCGCCCGAGCACGACGCAGTCGGCGTCGGTGTAGCCGAGCCCGTCGTAGAACCCCAGGACCCGCTCGTTCCCGTGCCGCACCATGAGGCGCACCTTGCGCACGCCCTGCCGGCGCAGCCAGTCCTCGGCGGCGGCCACCGTGGCGCGGCCCAGGCCGCCTCGCTGCACGTCCGGGGAGACCGCCACGTAGTACAGCCAGCCGCGGTGCCCGTCGTAGCCCGCCATCACGGAGGAGACCACGCGGTCTCCCGCCGCGCCGACCAGGACGGTCGAGGTCGGGTTGGTCCGCGCGTCGACGACGTCCTGCCGCGGGTCGTTCCAGGGCCGGGTCAGCCCGCAGGCCTCCCACAGCGCGACCACCTGCTCGACGTCACCGTCGGCGACCTCCCGGAACGCCACACCGAGCAGGTCCCGCGTCGTGGCCTCGGCCGTCACCGCGGCTGGTACGGCGACACGACGACCTCGACCCGCTGGAACTCCTTGAGGTCGGAGTAGCCGGTCGTCGCCATGGCCCGCCGCAGCGCGCCGACGAGGTTGAGGGTGCCGTCCGCGGTGCTGCTGGGCCCGAAGAGGATCTGCTCGAGCGTGCCCGCCGTGCCGACCGACACCCGCTCGCCGCGGGGCAGCACCGCGTGGTGCGCCTCGGGGCCCCAGTGCCAGCCCTGACCCGGCGCCTCGGACGCCCGCGCGAGCGCCGCGCCCAGCATGACGGCGTCGGCGCCGCAGGCGACGGCCTTGACGATGTCGCCGGAGAGGCCCACGCCACCGTCGGCGATGACGTGCACGTACCGGCCGCCGGACTCGTCGAGGTAGTCCCGGCGGGCCGCGGCGACGTCGGACACGGCCGTGGCCATCGGGGCGTGGATGCCGAGGCCCACGCGCGTGGTGTGGGCAGCACCGCCGCCGAAGCCGACGAGGACGCCGGCCGCGCCGGTGCGCATGAGGTGCAGCGCCGCCGTGTACGTGGAGGCGCCGCCGACCACGACCGGCACGTCGAGCTCGTAGATGAACCGCTTGAGGTTCAGCGGCTCGGCGTTGCCGGAGACGTGCTCGGCGGAGACGGTGGTGCCGCGGATGACGAACAGGTCCACCCCGGCGTCGACCACCGTCTGGTAGTGCTCCTGCGTGCGCTGCGGCGAGAGCGCGCCCGCGACGGTGACCCCCGCGGCGCGGACCTCCTTGAGGCGCTGCGTGATCAGCTCGGCCTTGATCGGCTCGGCGTAGATCTCCTGCATGCGCTGCGTCGCGGCGTCCGCGGGCAGGTCGCGGATCTCGGCGAGCAGCAGCTCGGGCGACTCGTACCGGGTCCACAGGCCCTCGAGGTCGAGGACGCCGAGGCCGCCGTGGTGGCCCAGCGCCACGGCGGTGGCGGGGCTCATCACGGAGTCCATGGGTGCCGACAGGATCGGCAGGTCGAAGTGGTATGCGTCGATCTGCCACTCCACGGAGACGTCCTTCGGGTCGCGCGTGCGCCGCGAGGGCACGATCGCGATGTCGTCGAAGGAGTATGCGCGGCGACCGCGCTTTCCGCGCCCGATCTCGATCTCGTTGCTCACCAGGACAGCCTACCGGCGCGGTCCTGTCGGTGGCCGGTGGCACAGTCCGTGGACATGACGACGTACGCGGAGCACCAGGCGGCGGGCGCGGCACCCGCCGCGACCCCGCCCGAGCCCGGCTGGTCCCGCGGCCCCCTCCTCGGCTTCGACACGGAGACCACCGGCCTCGACGTCGCGACCGACCGCATCGTCACGGCGGCCCTCGTGCTGCGCGCGCCGGGCGGCCACAGCACCGTGCGGACGTGGCTGCTCGATCCGGGCGTGGAGATCCCCGCGGAGGCCACCGCCATCCACGGCATCACGACGTCCGACGCCCGCGCGCACGGGAGGGAGCCGATCGGCGCGCTCGAGGAGATCGCCGCGATCCTCGTGGCGCAGGTGCGCGACGGCGTCCCGCTCGTCGCGTACAACGCCGCGTTCGACCTGACGCTGCTCGACGTGGAGCTCGCCCGCTACGGCCTGCCCACCGTCCCCGAACGTTTCGGCCGACCGGTCGCACCGGTCCTCGACCCGCTCGTGCTCGACCGCTGGCTCGACGGCGCCCGGGAGGGCAAGCGCCGGCTCGGCGACCTGTGCGCCCTGTACGGGATCGAGGGCGACGGCGACCTGCACACGGCGGACGTCGACGTCCTGGCGACGCTCGACGTCCTGGACGCCCAGCTCGTGCAGCACCCGCACCTGCGGGGCGTCGCGCTCGACGCGCTGCACGCCGCGCAGGCGGGCGCGCACCGGGCGTGGGCCGAACGGGTCAACGCCGAGCGGGCCGCGGACGCCGGCGGCCGTCCCCCGACCTCGACGGCGTGGCCGGCAGCCGGCCGGGCCGGGCGGGACGGGCAGGCGCGCCCCTGACCTCCGGCCGGCCCGCGGCCTACCGGCCCTGCACGGCGTCTACCGGCCGTACACGGCGTCGACCTCGACCTCGACGAGCCACCCGTCGACAGGCAGGTTCTCGATCTCGAGGGCGAAGCGCGAGGGCCGGGCCGCGTTGACGACCATGGGCTTCGTGGTCGCCGAGCCGAGCCGCACGTCGAGGGTGTCGCCGGTGCCGAGGTCGGTGTTGGCGAAGAACTGGCGGTAGGCGCGGTTCCAGCCCGCGAAGTCCATCGCCTCCTCGCCGTCGGGGTTCTGCAGGAACACCCGCATGGACACGACGTCGTCGTACGACAGCCCCGCCCGCTCGAGGTTCTCCCCGATGCGCATCAGGGCGTTGATCCCCTGCGCCTCCGTGATCGTCACCCCGTCGGGCAGCTCGCCGCCGGGGAAGACGTCCGTCGGGATGTACCGCTCCTCGGCGGACGCCCCCGGGGCGCGGTTCAGGGCCGACGGCCCCAGGCCCGACGACTTGTACCAGGAGACGTTCTTTCCGATCGCGACGCCGTCGGCGATCGAGGCGGTGCTGCCGGTGACGAAGGAGTGCGCCTCCGTGGGACGTGGTTCGAAGAGCCGCGCGCCGGCGACGGCAGTTCCGGGCACGGCGACAGCGGCCGTGACGACGACGGCGAGGGCGATCTTGGTGGGGTTCCTCATGCGGGGAACGTAGCCAGGGACCGTTTCGCCCCGATGACGGCCGAGGGTCCAACTCGAGTCCCTGACCTGCGCCGATGCCGTCGGCATGACGCGAAACGAGGACGTTACCGGGCGCGACCGGCGCGTAACGCGCCCGACCCCGGCACGTGACGCGCGCCACCTACGGTCGCGGCGGTGCTGTCGGCGGCACCCGGCAGCCACCGCCGGGCGCGCACGTCCGTCAGACCTTTCGAGACGAGAGGTAGTGCCACATGGTCATCGACACCGCTCCCGAGGCCGTCCCCGACGGCTCCCCGTCCGGCGTCTCCCGCCGCAACTTCCTCCAGGCCGTCGGCGTCGGATCCAGCGCAGGCGTCATGTTCGCGACGATGGGCGCCCTCGGGCTCGCCCCCACCGCCGCGGCCCAGCCCCGCGAGGCCGCCTGGGTCCCGCCGCGCCAGGGCGACTTCACGCTGACGGGACGGTCGGCCAAGAAGGTCGTCGTGGTCGGCGCGGGACCGGCCGGCCTCGCGTCGGCCTACGAGCTGCAGAAGGCCGGGTACCGGGTCACCGTCCTGGAGGCGCGGCACCGGCCGGGCGGACGCACCCTGACGATCCGGGGCGGTGACTCCGAGACGGACGTCGACGGCGTCACGCAGACGGCCCGCTTCGACGACGGCATCTACATGAACGCCGGCGCCGGTCGCATCGCCCAGTGGATGGTCACGATGGACTACCTGCGCGAGCTGGGCGTCCCCTACGAGGTCTTCACCAACGCGAACGCCGATGCCTACCTCTACAACGAGAGGTCCGGCGCGACGCCCGGGAACCCCGTGCGCTACCGCACCGCCAAGGCCGACGTCTTCGGGTACACGTCCGAGCTGCTCACCTACGCCACCGACCAGGGCGCGCTGGACCAGCGGCTCACCGTCGAGGACAAGGAGAACCTGCGCTCCTTCCTGCGCAGCTGGGGCTCGCTGAAGGCGGACGGCACGTACGCCGGCGGGGACAACCGCGGCTTCGCGACCTACCCGTCGGCGTGGAACGAGCACGGCACGCCCCTGCCCGGTCCGGGCTCGGTCTCTCAGGTGCTCGCCTCGAAGGTGGGGCAGTACTTCCCCTTCGAGATCAACTGGGAGCAGTCGATGCTCATGTTCCAGCCCAAGGGCGGCATGGACACGACCTACCGGTACCTGGTCAAGGCGATCGGGGCCCACAACGTGCACTTCAGCTCGCCGGTGACAGGGGTCGAGAACACCGACCGGGGCGTGCGGGTCACCTACACGCCGCAGCACGGGCGCGCACGGCAGCTGGAGGCGGACTTCGCGGTCGTCGCCGCCCCGGCCGGGGTCATGCGCCGCTGGGACACCAACTGGGGCGCGGGCATCGACGCCGCCCTGGGCGAGTTCGCCGTCGGCTCCCCGGCGGGCAAGATCGGCCTGCAGTACCGGTCGCGCTGGTGGGAGGACGACCACCGGATCTTCGGCGGCATCACCGAGACCGACATGGACCTCGCGCACATCTGGTACCCGTCGTACGGCTACGGCGAGCGCAAGGGTCTCATGGTCGGCTACTACAACACGGGCACGAACGCCCGCACCTATGCGGACCTGACGCCGCGCCAGCGGGAGCGCCGGGCCGTCGAGCAGGGCGTCAAGATCCACGGCGAGAAGTACCGCTCCGAGCTGGAGTCGTCGTTCTCCATCGCCTGGCACAAGGTGCCCTACATCGAGGGGGCGTGGGCGTACCCGAACACGGTGTCGGCGGGCTTCAAGCAACTGCAGCAGGGTGCCGGACGCGTCTACTTCGCCGGCGACTGGATGTCGGAGGTGTCTGCCTGGCAGCACGGCGCCTTCTGGTCCGCGCGCTACGCCGTGCAGGCGCTGCACGCCCGCGTGATGGCCTCGTGACCCTCTGACGCCGGGGACGACGACGGCCCGGGCCGCGCGGGGCCCGGGCGGGGGGGGTGGGGGGGAGAAGCCGGGGTTGTTTGGGGCCGCGACCCGCAAATGGACCGCGTGGGGGTGGGGGTGCGTTTGCGACGCGGGCCGGTT
>NZ_JBHUWC010000074.1:0-17977 GCF_042670225.1 Isoptericola sp. NPDC057191
GACCTGATCCTCATCAGGCCGTCTTGAGGATCAGGTCAGCACGCACGTTGCCGTCACGGGGCAGCGGGCCCCGCGGACGACGTCGCCTGGTCCACCGCCCCGCCGTAGCGGCGGTCGCGGCGCGCGAACTCCTCGACGGCGCGCCACAGGTGCCGGCGGTCGACGTCGGGCCACGGCTCCGGCAGGAACACCATCTCCGCGTACGCGGCCTGCCAGATCATGAAGTTGGACGTGCGCTGCTCCCCCGACGAGCGCAGGAACAGGTCGACGTCCGGCAGGTCCGGCTCGTCGAGGTACTTCTGGACGGTCTTCTCGGTGACCCGGGCCGGGTTGAGCCGGCCCGCGGCGACCTCGCGGGCGATGGCTGCCGCGGCGTCCGCGATCTCCGCCCGCCCGCCGTAGTTCACGCACATGGTCAGGGTGCAGCGGTCGTTCTCGCGGGTCATCTCCTCGGCGACCTGCAGCTCCTTGATCACCGACCCCCACAGCCGGGGCCGGCGCCCGGCCCAGCGGATGCGCACGCCCCACGAGGACATCTCGTCACGGCGGCGGCGGATGACGTCGCGGTTGAAGTTCATGAGGAACTTCACCTCGTCGGGCGACCGCTTCCAGTTCTCCGTGCTGAACGCGTAGGCCGACACGTGCTTGACGCCGATCTGCACCGCTCCGGCGACGACGTCGAGCAGCGACTTCTCGCCCTGCTTGTGCCCCTCGATCCGCGGCAGGCCACGGGCGTTGGCCCACCGGCCGTTGCCGTCCATGACGATCGCCACGTGGTTCGGCACGAACTGTGCCGGGATCGCGGGCGGCGTCGCTCCGGACGGGTGCGGGTACGGCTCCGCGTACTCGCGGGCGTTGCGGGGCATCAGGCCTCTCTCTCCGTCAGGCGCGCTCGGTCACGCGCGCTCGATCATGCGCAACGAGCGCAGCGTGCGCTCCAGGTAGTACTGCGAGTACGCCGCGACCAGGCCGGACGCCTCGGTGCGGTGCCGCGGTTCCGCCGCGTCCGCCGTCGTCCAGTCGCCGCCGAGCAGCGCGCCCAGCAGCGCGAAGGTCTCCGGCGCCGGCGCGGTCGAGCCCGGCGGGCGGCAGCGGGAGCACACCGCGCCGCCCTGCCCGACGGAGAACGCGTGGTGCGGGCCGGGCTCGCCGCACCGGGCGCAGTCCGTGAAGGACGGCGCCCACCCGGCGACGGCGAGGCCGCGCAGCAGGTACGAGTCGAGCACGAGGCCCGGTGCGTGCGTGCGCTCCGACAGCGCCCGCAACGCTCCCGCGAGCAGCCAGTACTGCTGCACCGCCGGCTCGTGCTCGGCCGCGACGAGGCGGTCGGCGGCCTCGAGCATCGCGGCGCCCGAGGTGTACAGCGCGTAGTCCTCGCAGATGGCGCGCGCGTACGGACCCACCGTCTCGGCCTGCGTCACCGTGTCGAGGTTGCGCCCCGTGTGCAGCTGCACGTCCACCACCATGAATGGCTCGAGCCGGGCGCCGAAGCGCGACGACGTGCGTCGGACGCCCCGTCCCACCGCGCGCACCTTGCCGTGCTCGCGCGTCAGGAACGTCACGATGCGGTCCGCCTCACCCAGCTTGTGGGTGCGCAGCACGATCGCGTCGTCTCGGTACAGGGGCACGGTCCCATTGTCCCAGGCCCCACCCACGAAAGTTGTCAGAGCCACGTGTGGGTATGCCCGCACCTGGCTCTGACAGCTGTGCAGGCCCCACACGTGTCAGAGCCACGTCACACCATGGCGTGACGTGGCTCTGACAGGTGTTCGGGCGGTCAGCCGCGGTCAGCCGCGGGCGGCGCGGTTCACGGCCGACACGACGGCCTTCAGCGACGCGGTCGTGATCGACGGGTCGATGCCGACGCCCCACAGCACGTCGTCGCCGACCTGGCACTCGACGTACGCCGCAGCCGTGGCGTCACCGCCCTCGGACAGGGCGTGCTCGGCGTAGTCCAGCACGCGAACGTCCACGCCGACCTTCGAGATCGCGTCGACGAACGCGGCGAGCGGCCCGTTGCCGGTGCCCTCGAGCGTCACGTCCTCGCCGTGGTCGACGACGTCGACGGCCAGGGCCGTGGCCCCGCCCTCGGCGGCCGTGGTCCGCGTCTGGCGCAGCCGCAGGCGACCCCACGGCTCGAGGCCGCGCGCGTCGTGCTCCTCGACGGGCAGGTACTCGTCGCTGAACATCCGCCAGATGTCGGAGCCCGTGACCTCGCTGCCCTCGGCGTCGGTGAAGTGCTGCACCACGCCCGAGAACTCGATCTGCAGCCGGCGGGGCAGGTCCAGCGAGTGCTCGGTGGACAGCAGGTACGCGACGCCGCCCTTGCCCGACTGCGAGTTCACGCGGATCACGGCCTCGTACGACCGGCCCACGTCCTTCGGGTCGATCGGCAGGTACGGCACGCCCCAGGTGAGGGAGTCCACGGACCTGCCCTCCGCCTCGGCGCGGGCCGACATGTGCTCGAAGCCCTTCTTGATCGCGTCCTGGTGCGAGCCGGAGAACGCCGTGAAGACCAGGTCGCCGACGTACGGGTGCCGCTCGTGCACGGGGATCTGGTTGCAGTGCTCCACCGTGCGGCGGATGCCGTCGATGTCGGAGAAGTCGATCTGCGGGTCGATGCCCTGCCCGAACAGGTTCATGCCCAGGGTGACCAGGTCGACGTTGCCCGTGCGCTCCCCGTTGCCGAAGAGGCAGCCCTCGATGCGGTCGGCGCCGGCCTGGTAGCCCAGCTCGGCAGCGGCGACAGCCGTGCCGCGGTCGTTGTGGGGGTGCAGGGACAGCACGACGTGCTCACGGAAGGCCAGGTTCCGGTTCATCCACTCGATGGAGTCGGCGTACACGTTCGGCGTGGCCATCTCGACGGTCGCCGGCAGGTTGATGATCACCGGCCGCTCGGCCGTGGGCTCCAGCACCTCCAGCACCTCGTTGCAGATGCGAGCCGCGAACTCGAGCTCCGTGCCGGTGTACGACTCGGGCGAGTACTCGTAGTACACCGTCGTCTCGGGGATCGTCTCCTCGAGCTTGCGGCACAGGCGCGCGCCCTGCAGCGCGATGTCGACGATGCCGTCCATGTCGCTGCGGAAGACGACCTCGCGCTGCAGGATCGACGTCGAGTTGTAGATGTGCACGATCGCCTGCTTCGCGCCCCGGATCGCGTCGTAGGTGCGCTCGATCAGGTGGTCGCGGCACTGGGTGAGCACCTGGATGACGACGTCGTCGGGGATGCGGCCCGTGTCGATGAGCTGCCGCACGAAGTCGAAGTCCGTCTGCGACGCGGACGGGAAGCCGACCTCGATCTCCTTGTAGCCCATCTGCACCAGGAGGTCGAACATCCGCAGCTTGCGCTCGGCGTCCATCGGCTCGATCAGGGCCTGGTTGCCGTCGCGGAGGTCGACGGCGCACCAGCGGGGCGCCTTCGTGATCCGCTGGTCGGGCCACGTGCGGTCCGGCAGGTCCACCTGGATCTGCTCGTGGAACGGGACGTAGCGGGTGTACGGCATCCCGGACGGGCGCTGAGGGTTGGCGCCGGCGATGCCCTGGGGGTGGGAGTTCTGCATGGTGTCGCGTCCTTCGGTGGGGGCTCGGTGGCCGCCGTCCCGGGTTCGGGTCCGACGGTCATGACCAGTCGGCCGGCACGCCACAACCTCCGCGACGGGGGGTCCGGCCTTAGAGGGCCCCGCCGCGGCACCGAAGGAGGAGGCTCACCGTGCGATGCACGCTGCCACGGTACACCTTCGTCACGGCCGGTCAGCGCCGTGCCCGCAGGGCGGCGTCGACGGCGGGGTCCCCCAGCGCGCCGAGCCAGTCCAGCAGGGCCGGGTAGGTGGACGGGTTGCCCGCGACGTACGACCGCAGGTACGGCGCCTCGGCGGCGATCCGCGCCAGGTCGGCGAGCGGGGTGGCCGGGTCCATCGCCTGGGCGGCGCTCCATCCCGGCGCCTGGGCGACCGCCGCCGGCACAGGAGGGAGCACCTGGGTCGAGTCGACCGGCTGGTGCCCGCGCACCGGCTCCATCTGCTGCGTCGCGTCCATCGGACGGGCGACCGGCCGCGTCCCGGCCGCGACGGGCGCGGCGGCGGTCGTTGCCGAGACGGCGGCGACCGGGGCGCTCTGCGTCCGCACCGTCTGACCGCTGCCGGTCGTCGGCCGCGCCTCGGCCCGCGCTGCGGGCTCCGGCTCGGGCTCGGGCTCGGGCTGAGGCTCCGGCTCGGGCTCCGGCTCGGGCTCCGACGCGACGAGCTCACGGACCGACGACGGCACGAGCAGCACGGCCAGCACCACGCCGGGCAGGCCGAACGCGACGAGCAGCTCCTCCACGTTCGACTGCGTGCCCAGCCCCGCACGGGCGACGACGATCACCAGGCCGAGCACGGCGAGCACGCACGCCGCGCCCACGGCGGTGACGTGCCCGGTGCGCGGGTCGTGCGCCAGCGAGCGCCGCGCCATGAACGCGACGACGACCATCAGCACACCGACGATGAGGCGGAGCACGAACGCCACCTCGACGCCCGTGCTGATGATCCGGACCAGTGCGACCAGGGCCACGAACGCCGCGACGAGCGCCACCAGCCCGAGGGCCCGGACCGCCACGGCGATCCAGCGCTCGGCCCGCACGGCGTCGGGGTCGTCGGCGGTACGGGCGGCGTCGTCGACGATCCGGCGCGCGGTGACGGCGGCGACCACGGGCAGCAGGAGCAGCCCCAGCCGCTGCTCGTGCACGCTCTCGAACCAGGGCCGCAGGTTGCCACCGGCGAACAGGACGAGCTCGAGCGCCACGGCCCCGCCCAGCGCGAGCAGTACGTATCCGGCGGAGAGGTCCCCGGAGCGCAGGTAGGTGCCGATGGTGAACCACAGGACGCCGAGCACCACCAGGGCGTTGAGGGTGCCGATGACGGTGGTGGTCCAGTCGGCGCCCTGCACGAGGGACGCCACGGGCGTCGCGAGGGTGCCGAGCGCGACGACGAGGGCGACGGCGGCGGGCAGGTGCTTCCAGCGGGTCGCAGCCGCGAGCGCGGCACCGGCCAGGCCGACGGCGAGGCCCGCCCCCACCCCGCCGGCGGCGTCGGTGGGGCCCGTCGCGTCCAGCACGAGGTACACCACGGCGACGAGCGCGTAGGGGATGCAGGCCAGTGCCACCGTGCGGCGCGCGGTCAGCACGTCCCACGACGCCGGACCGATGCCGCCGCGGCGCAGGTACGGCGCGGCGACGGCGAGCAGGGCGAGGACCGTGACGAGCACGATCTCCAGACGGTCGCTGCCCCGGTGCGCGTGGTCCCACGGCAGCGGCAGCGCCACGAGGAGCGCGCACGCCGCCACGACGTCGCGCACGAGCTCACGGACCGGCACCCCGCCGAACGGCGAGCGCTCCTGCTCGGGTGCGTCGATGGTGTGGGGTTCGGTCATGCGGGCGTCTCCATGGTGCTCCTGGGCGGTCGGAGGCGTCGGCACGCCCCCGCTCTGTTTCTACCCGACAAGGCGGCCCCGCGTCGTGTCCCGCGCGGGCGGGTTGGTCACACCACCCGCCCGGGTGCTCAGATCCCCAGCTGGTACACGCCCCAGTAGGCCAGCGTGCACAGCAGGAAGAGCGAGCCCGCCAGGGTGCACCAGAAGGTGAGCACGGCAGGCCAGCCGCGGGCCACCGCGACGTCGGCCCCGGCCCGGCGCTCCGCGCGCGCGTCCGACACCCGCCGGATCACCAGCGCCCCGGCGACCGCCGTCGCGACGCCGAGCAGCCGCACGGCGATCCAGCCGCCCTGCACGACGAGGTCGTCCCGCTGGTAGTCCAGCGCCAGCCGCGCGACGGCGAGGAGGTAGACGACGAGGGCGGCCGTCGTCGCGACCGTGCCCAGCCCGAGGCCCAGCAGCGACGAGCGCATGCCGCGCGCGAGCCGGGGCGCCGAGGTGGTCGACCGACGCAGCACGACCCGGCGCACGAGCGCGTGCACGCCCCACACGAGCGGGCCGAGGAGGAGCAGGGCGGCGCCGGCGATCACCCCGCCGACGACGATGTCGCCGTTCCCCCACCACCGCGGCTGCGGCACGGCCGAGGCCAGGTACAGCTGGTTGGGGGTGTCGCCGGCGATCCGCGGGTCGGCGGCGGCCGTGCCCGGCATCCCCTGGATCCAGGTGGACACGTCGCGCGCGAAGTCGGGGTGCAGGTGCATCCCGCCGTCGCGCGGCACGTTGATGCCGTGGTTCGCCCCGGCGTAGTACCGGACCGTGACGGGGGCGTCGTCGCCGTTCACCGAGGTGTCGGCGATGACCTGCCGCGCGCCCTGCTCGATCGGCATCGACGGGTCCGCCGTCCCGTAGACGACGAGCACGGGCGCCGTCTGCTGCTCGAGCCAGGGCCGCACGTCGAAGTCGACGTAGTCGAACCCGCCACCAGGCAGCTGCATGCCCACGGCCCGCGGGATGGCGCGGAACACCTGGTCGGGCACGCCGGTGTTGCGCAGGTAGTTGTCGACGGCGAACGCGGCCTGCTCGCGCGGCGGCACGACGGGCGCCGAGACGAGGACGGTGAACGCGATCGTCGGGTCCTTCGCCTGCATCACCGGCACGATCCAGGTGCCCTCGGACTCGCCGTAGACGCCGACGCGGTCCGGGTCGACCCCGTCGACCTTGCGGAGCAGCTCCACGGAGCGCTCGTAGTCTCCGGCCATCGCGACGTAGTCCCGGTCGCGCGTGGTGTAGGTGTCGAGCCGCTTGTCCGGCACGAGGGTGACGACGCCCGCGCTCGCGAGGGCGGTGGCGGACTCCGTGAACGCCTCGGTGGACTTGCCCGTACCGGCGCCGTGCACGTACACGACGCCCGGTCGGTCCGTCAGCACCGCGCCGTCCTGGTCCAGGGGCTGCCGCAGCAGGCCGTGCACGACGACGCCGTCCAGCGGGATCGTCACGGTGGTCTCGCGGACGTCGAACTCGCCGACCTCGCCCAGGTCGGCGTCCGCCGCGACGCCGCCGATCGCGGTGTCCTCGGTCGCCGGCGCCAGGTGGTCGGTGACGGGCACCGGGTCCCACTGCGGTCCGGCCACCGCCCCGGTCAGTGCCAGGCCCACCAGGATCGCCGCCGTCGTCGCTATAGTCCGGAACACCACGCAGCGATGCTACTCGGCGCCACCGGCGCGAACCGCCCCGGAATCCCCCCGCCACCTCGGGGGACGTCCCCCGGATCGCGGACCCGGCGACGGGGAGGCCGTCAGAAGCCGAGCCGCTGGAGCTGCTTGGGGTCCCGCTGCCAGTCCTTGGCCACCTTGACGTGCAGGTCGAGGTACACGCGGGTGCCGAGCAGCTTCTCGATCCCCTTGCGGGCGGTCGTGCCGACCTCACGCAGCCGGGACCCGCCCTTGCCGATGACGATCGCCTTCTGGCTCTCGCGCTCCACGAACAGGTTCACGCGCACGTCGAGCAGCGGCGGGCGCCCCTTCGCCGCGTCGCCGGTGCCCTCACGCTCCAGGATCTCGTCCACCACCACGGCCAGGGAGTGCGGCAGCTCGTCGCGCACGCCCTCCAGGGCGGCCTCCCGGACCAGCTCGGCGACCATGACCTGCTCGGGCTCGTCGGTGAGCTCGCCGCCCGGGTAGAGCTCGGGACCCTCCGGGAGGTGCGCGACCAGGACGTCGGTCAGCTCGTCCACCTGGTAGCCGTCCCGCGCCGAGACGGGCACGATGGCCGACCAGTCGCGGTCCAGCGACCGCGCGAGCTCGTCGACGGCCATCAGGTGCTCGACCAGCCGCGCGCGGTCGACGAGGTCGGACTTGGTCACGACGGCGACGACCGGCACGGCGCGCCGACCTTCCATGAGCGGCGCGAGCTGCGAGGCGATGTACCGGTCGCCCGGGCCGATCCGCTGGTCGGCGGGCAGGCAGAACGCGATGACGTCGACCTCGCCGAGGGTGTCCTGGACCAGCGCGTTCAGCCGCTCGCCCAGGAGGGTGCGGGGCCGGTGCAGCCCCGGGGTGTCGACCAGCACCAGCTGGGCGTCGTCACGGTGCACGATGCCGCGGATGGTGTGGCGGGTGGTCTGCGGCCGGGCGGACATGATCGCGACCTTCTCCCCCACCAGGGCGTTGGTGAGGGTCGACTTGCCGACGTTGGGTCGCCCCACGAGGCAGGCGAAGCCGGAGCGGTGGGGTGCGTCGTCGGGGTGGCGCGAGAGGTCGGTGGTCATGCGTGTGCTTCCTTCTGGTCCGGCGGTGCGACCCTGTCGCCCGCTGCTGTGTCGTCGTCCGTGGGTGCCGCGCGCTGCACGCGCAGCGTGGCGAGCTGCTTGCGTCGGCCGTCGACGCGGTCCGCGACGAGGTGCAGGCCGCCGACGTCGGCGGTGGCGCCGGTCAGCGGCACCTTGCCGAGCGCCTTGGCCAGCAGGCCGCCGGCCGTGTCCACGTCGTCGTCGTCGAGCCGCAGGTCGAACAGCTCGCCGAGCTCGTCGACCGGCATCCGCGCGGAGACCAGGAACGTGCCGTCCCCCAGGTCCTCGGGCTCGAGCACGCGGGCGGTGTCGTGCTCGTCGGTGAGCTCACCGACGAGCTCCTCGATGACGTCCTCGACCGTGACGAGCCCGGCGATGCCACCGTACTCGTCGACGACGACGGCGATGTGGGAGCGCGAGGCCTGCATCTCCCGCAACAGCTCGTCCGCCGGCTTCGACTCCGGCACGAAGACCGCCTCGCGGGCCACGTCGACCACGGGGAGACCTGCGGCGCCGGGCTCGTTCTCGAGCACCCGTGCGACGTCCTTGAGGTAGACGACGCCGACGAGGTCGTCGACCTCGTCGCCGACGACGGGGACGCGCGAGTAGCCGGAGCGCAGGAAGAGCCGCATGACCTTGCGCAGCGGGGTGTCGGCGGCGACGGTCACCATGTCGGTGCGCGGCACCATCACCTCGCGGGTGAGGGTGCCGCCGAGCTCCACGACCGACCGGATCAGCTCGCGCTCGGCGTCCTCGATCGCCTCGTTGTCACGCACGCGCTCGGCGACCTCGCGCAGCGCGTCCTCGCCGGGGTCGTGCTCGCCGTCCCGCTCCGTGCCGCGCGCGGCCCGGTCGGTGCGGTCGGTGAGCCAGGCCGCGCCGCGGTGCACCGCCGACAGCGGGCCCGCCAGCGCCAGGAGCACCGCCAGCGGGCGGCGCAGCCCCAGCGCGCGCGGGCTCAGGCGGACGAAGACGACGCCCGCCGCGAGCCCGACGACGGCCGCGACGAGCAGCACCTGCCACCAGGAGTCGAACCAGTCCGCGATCATCAGCGTGGCCGCCGCGAGCGCGATCGTCTCGGCGAAGACGCGCACCAGGGCGAACGCCGCCACCGCCGCGGGCGGGTCGACGACCAGCCCCTGCACGGCACGCAGGCGCGTGAGGCGGGTGCGGCGTGCGGCGGAGGTCAGCTCCTCGGACGTCTCGGCCTCGACGACCGCGTCCGCCACCGAGGTACGCGTGATCCGCAGGACCGCCGCCTCGCCGGCCGACAGCATCCCCGCGAGGGAGAGCGCGACCAGCGCGACCAGGGCCAGCAGCAGCTCGGGTCCGTCCATTCAGGCCACCGCCGCCGTCACCGGCCGGCGAGGAACGTGAGCAGGAGGCGGCGCTGGAGCGCGAACATCTCCTTCTCCTCGTCCGGCTCGGCGTGGTCGTAGCCGAGCAGGTGCAGGATGCCGTGCGTGGTCAGCAGGAGCAGCTCCTCCGCCGTCGAGTGGCCCGCGACCGTGGCCTGCTGGGCCGCCACCTCGGGGCACAGCACGACGTCGCCGAGCGTGCCGGGCGGCGTCTCCTCGCCCTCCCGGCCGGGGCGCAGCTCGTCCATCGGGAAGGAGAGCACGTCCGTGGGACCGGGCTCGTCCATCCACTGCACGTGCAGCTCCGTCATCACCGCCGTGTCGACGAACATGATCGACAGCTCGCTGCGCGGGTGCACGTGCAGGCTGTCCAGGACGAACCGGCCCAGTGCCGCGAACTCGGCCTCGTCGACCTCCACGCCGGACTCGTTGGCGACCTCGATGCTCATGGCTTGCGTGTCCCTCGTTCGTGCGGGCCGCGGCCCTGTCGTCCTTGTCGTGCCGGTCCTGCCTGGTCGGGACGCGCCGTCGCCACGTCCCACCGCGCATACGCGTCGATGATGTCGCCGACGAGCCGGTGCCGCACGACGTCCGCCGAGGTCAGCCTGCAGAACTCGACGTCGTCGACACCAGTGAGAATGTCCTCGACCACCCGGAGACCCGACGCCGTGCCGCCGGGCAGGTCCACCTGCGTCGCGTCGCCCGTGATGACCATCGTCGAGCCGAAGCCCAGGCGGGTGAGGAACATCTTCATCTGCTCACCGGAGGTGTTCTGCGCCTCGTCGAGAATGATGAACGCGTCGTTGAGCGTGTTGTGGGTGACGAGGAAGTCGTCGGTCACGTACAGCGAGTCCGCCGCCGCGACCTGGATGCACATCGTCTCCCTCTCCCCTGCGGGGAGGATCGAGTCGACGAACCGCATCGGCCGACCGCCGCCGAGCTCCCGGTACTTCTGCACCTTCCGGGTGAGGCGGAACGGCGGCACGCCCTCGGGGAGCCGGACCTCGACGACGAAGGCGTCCGACCGGTAGGGGACCGGACGTCCGTCGACGAGTCCGGGCTTGCGCCCCTCTGCCTCTCGCACGCGTGTCGTGGCGGTACCACCGAGTGACCGGACGAGCCGCACGACGTCCTTGTAGAGCTGGGGGGAGGTCGTCGTGTACTGCACCCTGCAGGTACGCCCAGCCTGCGTCACGGGACCGCCGTCGGTGTCCAGGAGGCCCTGGAGCACCGCGAGCCGCACCGTCCGGCTGTTGTTCAGGTAGATCTCCGGCACGAACTTGGTCCGAGACTTCTTGCCGTCCAGCCCGAGCTCGCGCAGCGCAGCCTTGACCGGGTGCGTGACGATGACCCCGCCTCGATGACCGTCGACGTTCCGGAGGACGTAGTTGTAGCCGCCCCTGTCGACCAGCTCGATCCCTGGCAAGGCAGCTTCGAGCGCCTCGGCGAGCTCCGGGTCCGCCGTCGCGAACGAAGGCGTCGCGTGCGAAGAGCTACATCCGTCGCCCAGCATCAGGCCGAGCGCGTAGGGGTCCATCGGCACGCCCCGGGGCTCGAGCTCCACCGGGTCCACCATCGGCAGCTCGAACCGTCGGGTGTGGCCGTTCCACTCCTGACCGATCATCTCCCGGGTCTCGACGGTTCGAGACGTGCCTCGACGCTTGTCCGAGGCGGTTCGCACGGTCCACAGGTGTTCGCCGCAGCACACCGTCGACGACGCGTCGGACGCGGTCACCCGGTACACCTGCTTCACGCCCTGCGGATAGATGCCGATGACCGGCGTCGGGCGCCCGTCGGAGCCGATGACCAGGTCGCCGACCCGGAGGCTGCCCATCTCGCGGAAGCCCGTCGGTGTGAGGACCTTCGCGTCGTAGGGCTGCGCGCGGCCCCGCATGTAGGCGAGCGGTGCCACCTCGATCGTGCCCGCCTCGATGAGCCGCGGGATCGCGTCGGGGTCCATCATGTCGTGCAGCGCGTCGTACAGCGGCCGCAGGTACGGGTCGATCTTGTCGCTCAGGGAACCGGGCAGGTAACCCAGCTTCTCCCCCGCCTCGACGGCCGGGCGGGTGAGCACGATCCGGTTCACGCGCTTGGCCTGCAGCGCCTGCACGGCCTTGGCCATCGCCAGGTACGTCTTGCCGGTGCCGGCGGGGCCGATGCCGAACGTGATGGTGTTCGCGTCGATCGCCTCGACGTAGCGCTTCTGCCCCACGGTCTTGGGGCGGATGGTGCGCCCGCGGCTCGACAGGATGTTGAAGGTGAGCACCTCGGCGGGCCGCTGGGCGGCGGCCGCGGTGAGCATCTGGACCGACCGGGCGACGACGTCGGGCGTGAGCGGCGTCCCGGACTCGACCACCTCGACCAGCTCGTCGAGCAGGCGGGAGACCAGGGCGACGTCGCCGGCGGGTCCGCTCACCACGATCTCGTTGCCGCGCGCGTGCACGTCGACGCCCGGGAAACCGTCCTCGACGGCCCGCAGCACGGAGTCCCTGCTGCCGAGCAGCGCGACCATCGGCACGTGCGGGGGCACCACGATGCGGTGCTCGGTGGAGCGCTCGGCGTGCGCGGCCGACGCGCCGCGGCTGCCGGAGTCGGCGTGGGGTGTCGATGTCATGGGTCCGGCTGAGCCGGGGCCCTCCTTCGCGAGACGGAGATCGTGGGCGTCACGAGTCTATCGAGCGGGCGCCCACCCCGGCACGCGCTTTGCCTCAGGCGGGGGTCCACCCGAGCTGGGCACCGGCCAGCACGTGGCCGTGCACGTGGAAGACGCTCTGCCCGGCACGGGGGCCGGAGTTGAAGACGAACCGGTACTGGCCGTCGGCGAGCTCGCCCGCCACCCGGTCGGCCAGCGCGACCACGTCGGCCAGCAGCGCCGGGTCCGCGGCGGCGAGCGTCGCGACGTCGCCGTGGTGCTCCTTCGGCACGACGAGCACGTGCACGGGCGCCTTCGGGTCGATGTCGCGGAAGGCGATCACGCGGTCCGAGTCGGCGACCACGTCGGCGGGTACGTCGCCGGCGACGATCTTGCAGAACAGGCAGTCGGTCGAGGCGCTCGTCATGCCTCGGACGTTACCGCGCCGGGGCGTGTCCCCGCGCGGCCCGGGCCGGCGGCCCGGCGGCGTCAGGCCCAGCGGCCGAGACGCTCGCTCAGCAGGGCGACGGCCACCGGCCCGGCGGTGGAGGTCCGCAGCACGTGCGGCCCGAGCCGCGCCGCCACGGCACCCGCCTCGACGAGGGCCTCCAGCTCCGCGTCCGCGATCCCGCCCTCCGGCCCGACGACGACCAGCAGCGCCGGCGCGCCCGCGCCGGGCTGCGGCGCTGCGGGCAGCTCGACCCGCGCGAGCGGTGTCGTCGCGTCCTCGTGCAGCACGACGACGGCGCCGCCGGCCTCGACCACCTCGCGCGCCCGGGCGACGAGCAGGCGCGTCGTCAGCGGCTCGTCGACGGGCGGCAGGCACGCGCGCCGCGCCTGCTTCACGGCGGAACGCACCGTGGCCACCCACTTGGCGTGCGACTTCGCCGCCCGCGCCCCGCGCCACACGACGACGGACCGGTCGGCCTGCCACGGCACCACGGCGTCGACGCCGACCTCGACGGCGGCCTCCACGGCCAGCTCGTCCCGGTCGCCCTTGGCGAGCGCCTGCACCAGCGTCAGCACGACGTCCGGCGCAGGCTCGGCGACCACCTCGGCGACGCGCAGGCGCACCTCCCCGCCCTCGACCGCGTCGACGACGCAGCGCAGCCGCGTCCCCGCACCGTCGACGACGTCCAGCCGCTCGCCCGGGCCGCGGCGCTGCACGACGCCCGCGTGCCGCCCCTCCGCCCCGTCGAGCACGTAGACGTCGCCCACGGCCAGCGCGCCGAGCGTGCCGCCGTCGGCGAGGAAGACGGGCGCGCTCACCTCAGCGGCCGCTCAGCTTGTCACGCAGGCGCGAGAAGACGCCCGGGTGCGCCGCGGTCAGCCGCGGCTCGGGGCGCTCCTCCCCGCGCAGCGTGGCCAGGGAACGCAGCAGCTCGGTCTGCTCCTCGTCCAGGCCGGTAGGCACCTGGACGTCGACGTGCACGTTGAGGTCGCCCCGCCCGCCGGCGTGCAGGTGCCCCACGCCGAGGCCCTTGAGGGTCACGACTTGCCCCGGCTGGGTGCCCGGGCGCAGGTCGATCTCCTGCTCGCCGTCGAGCGTCTCGAGGTCCAGGACGGTGCCGAGCGCGGCCGCCGTCATCGGCACCTGGAGCGTGCAGTGCAGGTCGTCGCCACGGCGCACGAAGGTGTCGTGCGGCTTCTCGCGGATCTCGACGTACAGGTCGCCGGCCGGGCCGCCGCCGGGGCCGACCTCGCCCTGCGAGGTGAGCTTGATGCGGGTGCCCGTGTCGACGCCGGCGGGGACGTTGACCGTCAGGGTCCGGCGGGAGCGGACGCGCCCCTCGCCGGAGCAGTCGGCGCACGGCTCGGGGATGACCGTGCCGAAGCCCTGGCAGGCGGCGCACGGCGCGGTCGTCATGACCTGGCCGAGGAAGGAGCGCGCCACGCGCTGCACGTTGCCCCGGCCGTGGCAGACCTCGCACGTCTTGAGGTCGGTGCCCGGCCGGCAGCCGTTGCCGCCGCACGTGCCGCACACCACGGCGGTGTCGACCTGCAGCTCACGCTTGGCACCGAACGCCGCCTCGGCGAGGTCGATGTCCATGCGCACGAGGGCGTCCTGCCCGCGGCGGGCGCGCGGCACGGGCCCTGCGGGCGCTCCGCCGCCGCCGAAGAACGTCTCGAAGATGTCCTGGAAGCCGAACCCGTTGCCGAACCCGGCACCGGCGCCGCCGGAGGGCGAGCTCGGGTCCACCCCCATGTCGTACTGCTGGCGCTTGTCCGGGTTGGACAGCACCTCGTAGGCGCGGGCGACGTCCTTGAAACGATCCTCGCCGGCCTCGCCGGCGACGTCGGGGTGCAGCTCGCGGGCGAGCTTGCGGTACGCCTTCTTGATCTGCTCGGCCGTGGCGTCGCGGGGGACGCCCAGGATCTCGTAGTAGTCGGTCACAGGTCTCTCTTCGGTGACGTGTCGGTGACGTGCACGGTCAGGTCGTCGGGTCAGGTTTCGCGGGGCGGCCTCAGCTGGGCAGCACCCGGGACAGGTAGCGGGCGACGGCGCGCACCGAGGCGATCGTGCCCGGGTAGTCCATCCGGGTGGGGCCGATGGACCCGAGGATGGCCACGGTGTCGCCGTCGCTCCCGTATCCGGAGGCGACGACGGACGTCTCGGTGAGCCCGTCGAGGCGGTTCTCGTGGCCGATCCGGATCCCCACCCCGGTGCCGGGCTCGGTGGCCAGCTCGGTGAGGAGGCCGAGGAGCACGACCTGCTCCTCGAGCGCCTCGAGGACCGGGCTCAGGCCCTGCTCGAACCGCATCTCGGCCCGGGCGAGGTTCGCGGTGCCGGCCAGGACGATGCGCTCCTCGCGCTGCGCCCCGAGGGTGTCGACCACGAGCTCGGCGATGCCCCGGGCCAGCGGCGCCAGCTCGGCGTCCAGCCCACCCACGACGCGCGCGAACGCGTCGGGGAGCTCCGAGAGCCGCTTGCCGGCGGCCGCCGCGTTGAGGCGACCGCGCAGCTCGCCGAGCGTGCCCTCGTCGAGGGCACCCGGGTGCGGGGCCGGGCCGGCGGGCGAGTCCCCCGCGACGACGGCAGGCTCGGAGCCGGGTGCGGAGCCGACGTCGAGGAACCGCTGCTCCACGCGCCCGGTGTCGCTGATCACGACGACCAGGAGCCGCGCTCCCCCGACGGGGACGAGCTCCAGGTGGCGCAGCCCCGACAGTCGCAGGGACGGGTACTGGACCACGGCGACCTGCCCGGTGAGCTGGGCGATGAGCCGCCCCGCCCGCCCGAGCACGTCGTCCATGTCGATCGCCTCGGACAGGAACGCCTCGATCGCCCGGCGCTGCGGGCTGGTCAGGGGGCGGACCTCGGCGAGCCGGTCGACGAAGAGGCGGTACCCCTTGTCCGTCGGGATCCGGCCGGCCGAGGTGTGCGGCTGGGCGATGTACCCGGCCTCCTCGAGCGCGGCCATGTCGTTGCGGATCGTGGCGGGCGAGACGCCCAGGCCGTGCCGCTCGGTGAGCATGCGCGACCCCACCGGCTCACGCGTGTGGACGTAGTCCTCCACGATCGCGCGCAGCACGGCCAGCCGACGGTCCTCGCTCACGGTCCTCCCTCGTGCGACGTGCTCGTGCGGGGTGCTCGTGCGCAGCGGTCGCACACCCAGGACTCTCGCCCTTAGCACTCTCGTATCCCGAGTGCCATCCTACGCGGGCTCCCGGGCTGTCCGTCGGACGCCCGGCCGACACGTCACGGTGCCCCGTCTGAGGTACCCCCGGAGGCGACTGAGGTACCCCCGTCCGCGAAGATGCGGCACCTGACCGATCCGCCGCCGTACCTCAGGAGCCGAGAGTGGAGTCACCGGTCCACCAGGACCGGACGGCGAAGGAGATCCGTGATGAACGAGTTCCTGTACTACGACGAGTTCCGCCTCCGCGAGGCGGAGACCGAGCGGACGCTGCGCCAGGACGTCGAGCGGCACGAGGCCGCCTCCGGCGGCGACCGGCGCGGCCGGCACCTGGCCGCCGTGCGTCGCCGGGCGGACCGTCGCATGTGGGGCCTGCCCGCCACGCTGGCCCGCCCCTGGTCCCTGTGACCGGCGCCGCGCCGCAGGGCGCGGACGCCGGCACGCAGGGTGTCTCGACCACCGGCACGGGCCCGGCAGGAGCACCGCCCGCCTGGCACGATGACGAGGTGCCCGCCACCTCCACCGGGGCGCCCCTCGGGCCGCACCCCACCCACTCGTCACGGCCGCCCATGATCGGCCGCGACACCGAGCTCGCCGCCCTCCACGACGCGTTCGCCACAGCCCGCGACGGCGACGGCGGCACGGTCGTGGTCGGCGGCGAGGCCGGCATCGGCAAGACCCGGCTGGTCAGCGAGTTCCTCGCCGGGCTCGCGGGCGCCGCGGACGACGGCCCGCTCGTGCTGCACGGGCAGTGCGCCGACTCCGGCTCCGGTCCTCTCCCCTACGCGGCGCTCACGGGGATGCTGGCCGACGTGCTGGACGCCCTCGGCCCGGAGGCGACCCTCGAGGCCGCGGGCCCCGCCGCCGACGCGCTCGGCACCCTGGCGCCCGGCCTGGTGGACGTGCGACGCGACGTCGACCACGGCCGCCTGCCCGAGGTGGTCGCCGACCTCATGACGACCGTCGCCACCGCGCGGCCGGTCGTCGTCGTGCTCGAGGACCTGCACTGGTCCGACGACGTGACCCGCACGGTCCTGGCCCGGCTCGCCCGGTCCGCGCCCCGCTCGACCATGCTGGTGGTCGCCACCTACCGCAGCGACGACGTCGGGCGGCGCCACCCCCTGCGCACCACGCTGGCCGAGCTGGAGCGTTCCCGGCTGGCCACCCGGGTCGACGTGCCCCGCCTGGACGCGACGGACTCCGCCCGCCTCGTCACCACGCTCGTCACGGACGTCACGGCCCGAGGACGCGTCCGGGACCTGCCCGGCACCGTCCTCGGTGAGCTCGTCGAGCGCTCCGAGGGCGTGCCGTTCTACGCGGAGGAGCTCGCCGCGTTCGCCGGCGAGGCGATGCCCGTGTCGCTGCGCGACCTGCTGCTGCTGCGCTACTCGACCCTCAGCGACGACGCGCAGACGTTCTGCCGCACGGTCGCCGCCGCCGGCCAGCACGCCCCCCACGACCTGCTCACCGCCATGCTCGGCACGGACGGGCTCGACCGCGCCGAGGCGGCCGCGCGCGAGGCCGTCGAGGCACAGGTGCTCGTGGCGAACCCCGACGGCTACCGGTTCCGGCACGCGCTCATGCAGGAGGCCGTCGACGCCGAGCTGCTGCCGGGCGAGGCACGCCGGCTGCACGCGGCCTGCGCCCGCGCCATCGAGGAGAGCGGCCGGACGCTGCGCGACGTGGCGTCCGCCGCCGACCACTGGTGGCGCGCCCGGGTGCCCGACCGGGCCCTGGCCTCCGCCGTCGAGGTCGTCACGACCGCCGAGTCGGACGGCGCGACCTCCACCGCCGTCGCCGCGGGCGAGCGGGCCCTCGAGCTGTGGGACCTGGTCCCGGGCGCGGACCGGGTCGCGGGGCTGCACCACGCGGCGCTGCTGCGTCACGTCGCCGTGGCGCTCCAGGACGCCGCCCAGGTGGACCGCGCTGCCGGGATCGCGCGCGAGTCCGTCGCCGAGTGGCCCGCCGACGACCCTGCCGGCCGCGCCCAGGCCCTCTCGACGCTGGCCCACATCCTCGGCAAGGCGGGCGACGCCGCCTCGGACAACCTCCTCGACGAGGCCCTGGCGCTGCTGCCCGCGGACGACCATGCAGGCCGGGCGCCGCTCCTGCGGCTCAAGGCGCGCAACGCGATGATGGACCACCGCGACGTCGAGGC
>NZ_JBHUWC010000075.1:0-17966 GCF_042670225.1 Isoptericola sp. NPDC057191
CCCACCGGCGGGCCGCCCGATCAGCGTCGCGTCAGCAGGATGACCGGGAGCTCCCGGTCCGTCTTCTGGGCGTAGCCGGCGAACCCGGGTGCCGTCGCCGTGATCTGCTCCCAGGCGGCCGCGCGCTCGGCGCCGTGCAGCTCGGTGGCCGAGACGGCGAGCTTCTCGCCGGCGGTCTCGACCGTCACGCGATCGGGGTGGGCCGCAAGGTTGAGGTACCACGCGGGGTTGTTCGCAGCGCCCGCCGCCGACGCCACCACGAACCAGCCGCCGTCGTCGCTCGGGAACGAGGCGACCGGCACGGGCCGCTCCTGGCCGCTCTTGCGGCCGATCGTCGTGAGGACGATCGCGTCCCCGCCCCCGGCGCGGCCGCCCTTGCGACGGATCCGGCTCGCCATCCTGCGGTTGATCCAGGCGAGGACGGGGCCGCGCGGCTGTCGCGCGCCGCGCGTGCCCTGGGGGTGGGTGAAGGTCATGGCCCTGAACGTAGACCTGCCTACGGACATCGGACAGGGGGCACCGGCAGGCGCCGGTGGCGTCCACCGCTCGGCCAGCGGGTGAAATTTCGCGCCACGACTGATTTCGACGGGCACACGTCCCGCCCGCCTGAATACGATCCGCGCAGCCCCTCCATCACCCGAAAGGTTCCTCATGCGCCTTCTGTCCAAGCTCGCGGTCACCACGGTGGCGGCCGCGTCGCTGCTGCTCGGCACCGCCGTCGTGCCGGCGTCGGCCGCGACCGCCCCGCCGATCAACGTGACCTCCATCAAGGTCACGCCGTCCAACGGGAGCATCGCGACCAACTCCGCGACCAAGTACTACGACGTGCGGACGGCCGTGAAGGTCGGTGACGTCAGCGCCTGGGGCGAGTACTGGTGGGCGGACATCTACGCCGACGTGTACCGGGGCAGCCACCGGGTGGCGTCCCGGGTCAAGCTGGGTGTCGTCGCGTCCCAGAACTACAAGAGCCTGGACGGCTACATCGTCGCCAAGAACCGGTGGGGCCGTGGCGACTTCAAGGTGAAGAACATCCGCGCCCTCGTCGACACCTACGGCACCACCGCGAAGGACGTCCTCGTCCGGGACGGCGCCTACACGGGCGGCGCGTTCAAGATGCGGTCCGCGATCGACGGCAAGCTCAAGTACCACAACGCGATCCGCGTGACGGCGAGCGGCAGCCACAAGACCGTGAAGATCGGCATCCGCCGGTACACGCCGAGCGGCTGGAACGCGTACTCCTACGCCAAGGTCAAGATCCAGTACAAGACCTCCAGCGGCTGGAAGACCCGCAAGACCGTCACGCTGAACAGCGAGGGTCTCAAGACCTACAAGTTCACGACGTCGCACCGGTACAAGTACCGCCTGTCGATCGCGCCGACCACCAAGGTCGCCGGCGGCACGACCACCCCGAGCTCGCGCATCTGACGCTCGGGCGCCACACGACGAGGGCCTCCGGCCCGGGGACGACTGACGTCCCCGGACCGGAGGCCCTTCGTGTGCTCGGTGCGCGGCACGGTGACCTGCTCGATGTCGTGCAAGGTGTCGTGCTGAGGGCCGTCAGCCCATCTGCGCGACGGCGTCCGTCCACTCCCAGTGCCAGGGCTCGTACTTCGAGCCGCCCGGCCGGGCCCAGTCGGGGTTGTCCCACCCGTACGTGGGGGCGTTCGCGGCCAGCCAGGCCCACCGGGCGCCCGCGTACGTCTCGGGGCAGATGTCGACGGCGAGGCCCCAGCCGTGGTTGGACGTGCCAGGCGGGGCGGCGAGATAACCCTTGGCGGCCTTGGTCGCGACCTGCTGGGAGTAGGAGCGGAAGCCGTCCGTGATGCACATCGGCTCGCCCCACGCGGCCTGGTAGGCCTCGTTGAGCTCGGCGAGCGCCACGGCCGCGTCCGCGCGGACCTGCGTGTGCCCGTCCCACAGGGTGCAGAGCTCGCTGGCGGCGATCAGGCCGTTGCTGCCCGCCCCGGTCGCCACGCCGGAGCACCCGGGCAGCACCGGGGGTGCTTCTTCGATCTCGCCGCCGTCGAGGGTCTCGACCGACATCGTCGCCTTGTCCGAGACGGTGATCTGCGCGCCGCCCTTCACCGTCTTCTTCACCGCGCCGGCCTGCACGCCGGCCTTCGCCCCGGAGGTCCGCGCCCCGCTGCGCGAGGCAGCGTCGTCGCGGCCGTCGACGGCGGCGGCCGCCGCTGCGGTGATCGACTCGAGCGCGCCCGTCGTGGGCTGGTCGTCCGTCTCGGGGGCACCGGCCTGCGGTGCGATGGCGGTGAGCGTCGTCGTCGTGGCGACGGCGACCGTCAGCCCGACGCCGAGGCTCGTCCACCGGCTCGGCGTACGGCCCTTACGGACCGGCTTGCGTGTCGTAGCGCGTGCGGGGGCGCGGCCGGCGGGGCGACCGGCGTCCGCCGCGCGGGCCGACCCGAACACGTGGGCGTGCGGGAACACGGGCGCGGGTGCCGGGGGCCGGACGGGCTCGGCGGACCGGACGGGCTCGGCGGACCGGACGGGCTCGGCGGACCGGACCGGCTCGGGAGGTCGCACGGGCTCGGGGTGCGGGGCAGGTGCGGGGAGCCGCACGGGTCGAGGTGCCGGCGTCAGCCGGGGCAGCGGGGTCTCCGCCGCTGGGGGCCCGGCGGCGGCGGCGACGGAGCGGCTGCGACCACCGCGGCCGGGGTCGCGACGGCTGGGGTACGTCCGCGTGGGCGGGGCCGCGGCAGGCGCGGGCTGGATGGTCGTCATCGTGACCGCTCGTCCGCGCGCGGGGAGCAGGGGGCGCCGCGCCGCGCGGTGTCCCGAAGAACCTGGGGTGACATGCGACCTCTCTTGTTGCCTGGACCGCCGCGCCGAAGGTACCTCACCACCAGCGACAAGTCACGAAACGGTCACGGCAGGAGGTGGCCGTCCGGGCGCGCCGGCCACGGTCGGGGCGTCGGGAGTCCTGCGGGAACAGCGTGCCGGGCCTAGCGTCGGACCATGAGCAAGGACATCGACCGCACCGAGAAGAGCGGCGGCAAGGCCGCCAAGATCCTGTACCGGCCGGTGGGGATCGTGAGCTCGATCGTCGGCGGGATCGTGGCAGGTCAGGTCTTCAAGCAGGTGTACAAGCGCGTCGCGCCCGGCCATCCCGACGACGCGCCCACGCCCCTGCAGTCCGAGTACCGCTTCCGGGAGGTCGTGCTCGCGGCGTTGCTGCAGGGCGCGATCTTCTCCGTCGTGAAGGCGGTCATCGACCGCGGCGGGGCGCGCGCCTTCGAGCGGTGGACGGGGGAGTGGCCGGGCGACTGAGCCGCCCGGCCGCCGCCGTCCCGCGTCGTCACCAGTCCGCAGGACGGGTGTCCTTGCCGTCGAGCCACAGGCGGTCGCTCGCGTCGCTGTGCGACCCGCCGGACCCGACGTGCTTGGAGGGGATCCGGTCGCCCTTGATGATCACGTGCGCCACCGCCTGGGCGTGGCCGTGGCCGATCCCGTAGGTCTCCTTGAGCCAGGTGATCACCGGCATCGTCTTGCTGTCCGGCCCGAACCCCTGCTCGGCGGCGGCGTCGACGAGCTGGCGGGGCGTGAGGCCCGTGCGGGTCTCGACGTTGTCGAGGTATGCCTGGAACGACATCAGTGGGCCTCCGTCTCGTCGTGCATGGTCTCGTCCTGCTTGTCCTGCTGGATCATCGTGGCAGAGGCGTGGATGCACATCATGCGCAGCACTCCGGCGCCGGTGTTGGTGAAGCCGTGCCACACGTCCGGTCCGACGACGGCGGTGTCGCCGGCGCGGGCGACGACCGTGCGGTCGGCGATGCGGATCGTCGCCTCCCCCTCCAGCACCGACCAGGTCTCCGTGTAGGGGTGGCGGTGCAGGTCCGGGCCCTGGCCCGGGTCGTTCGTGACGAGGAAGAACGAGACGCCCGAGCCGTGCTGCCGCCCCTCGAAGCGGAGCGTGCGCGAGCCGGGGATGCGGATCGTGTCGGCGGTGACCACCGCGGTCATGGGTGTGCTCCTTCGGTCGGTCGACGTCGCGGGCCGTGCCGCGACGGGTCCAGCCTCGTGACGGTGCCGGCGCGGGACGAGCGTTTCGACGTGCGTCGAAAGGTCAGGCGCTATTCATTGACACGGTGAAGGAATGAGCGCCAGGGTACAAGGGTGCAGCGCCGCGCAGACGTCCCCCGCCTCGGCTCGCTCGGGCCTTCCGCCCGAGCGGTGGTGCGCACCCTCCTGCTGGCCGGCCCGCTGTCCCGCGCGGAGCTCGCCCGGCGACTCGAGCGCTCCCCGGCCAGCCTCACCAAGATCACGCAGCCGCTGCTGGCCGCAGGCCTGATCAGTGAGGACACCGCCCCCGCCGCGGAGAGCCCCGGCCGGCCGGGCGCCCCCCTCGCGCTGCGCGCCGCGCGCCACCGGTTCCTCGGCGTCAAGGTCACCTCGGACGAGGTGTACGCGGTCCGCACGGACGCCACCGGGCGCGTCGAAGCCTCGCGGCACCGCCCCCTGGCCGACGTCGAGCAGTCCACCGTCGTCCGGCAGATTGTTGAACTGGTGAAGGAACTCGCCGGCCAGCACGAGATCGAGGCGCTCGGGATCGGCCTCGCCGGCCAGATGTCCCGGTTCGACGACACCGTGCGCGCCAACCCGTTCCTCGGCTGGGACCAGGTGCCGCTGGCCGGCGTCCTGGAGGAGGCCACCGGGATCCCCACCGTGCTCAGCGAGGACGCCCGCGCGCTGACCGCCGGGGTCCAGTGGTCCGGCCCGGGCCGCGGGATGAGCGACCTCGCGGTCCTGACCGTCGGCGTCGGCGTGGGCCTGGGCATCGTCCTCGACGACCGGGTGCTCGCCGGGCCGACGGGCAGGGTGGGCAGGATCGGGCACGTGCGCGTCTCCGACTCCGGCCCGCTGTGCGGGCACGGACATCGCGGCTGCGCCTCGGCGTTCCTCACCACGGCGGCCATCACCCAGGCCGTCGGCGTGCCGCACGGCCGGTCCGACGTCGACCTCGAGACCGCCATCGCGCTCGCGGACGAGGGCGACCCGGTCGCCCTGCGCGTCTTCCACGACGCCGGCCACGCCCTGGGGGTGCTGGTCGCCCAGCTCGTGAACATCCTCGGTCTGCCCGCGGTGATCCTCGCCGGCGACGGGCTCGGGATGCTCGCCCACGCCCGGACCGCCATGGACGCCGCCGTCGCCCAGCACCTCGACCCGAACGCCACCCCACCGACAGTCGTGGCCTTCTCGTCCGGGTTCGACGAGTGGGCCCGCGGCGCGGCGGTCGTCGCCTGCCAGTGGATGCTCGTCGACCCGCCCGCACCCGCCGGACCGGCACGCGGCACCCGCACCTGACCACCCAGCACCTGACCACCCAGCACCTGACCACCCAGCACCTGACGCACGGCACCTGACACACCCGCCACACCAGGAGGCACCGTTGTCCGCACTTCCCCTCGACCCGACCGCCCCGCTCGCCCCGGATGCCGGGTCGATCAGCATCGGCATCGTCGGCGCCGGCCAGTTCTCCCGCAGCTTCGCGACGCTCTGGGACCTGCACCCCAACGTCGACCGGCTCACGATCACCGACCTCGTCCCCGAGCGGGCCAAGGCGCTGGCGGACCGCTACGAGCGCGCCACCGTCGTCGACAGCTTCGAGGAGATGCTCGACTCGGACGTCGACGCCGTCGCGATCTTCACCCAGCGGTGGACGCACGCGCCGCTCGTGCTCGCCGCGCTGGACGCGGGCAAGCACGTCTACTCGGCGGTACCGATGGCCACCGAGCTCACCGACATCGAGGCGATCATCGCCGCCGTCGAACGCACCGGCCTCACCTACATGATGGGCGAGACGAGCTACTACAACCCCGCCACCGTCTTCATCCGGCAGAAGGTGCGCGAGGGCGCCCTCGGCCAGGTGTTCTACGCCGAGGGCGACTACGTCCACGACATGGACCTCGGGTTCTACGCCGCCTACCAGTACAGCGGCGGGGAGAACTGGAAGGCCACCGCCAGCTACCCGCCCATGCTCTACCCGACGCACGCGATCGGCGGCGTCCTCGGCGCGCTGCCCACCCGCGCCGTCAGCGTGAGCTGCATCGGCGTTGAGGACCAGCGCGGCGACGGCGTGTTCGACCGCGAGGTCAGCCAGTTCGGGAACAGCTTCTCCAACGCCACGGCCCTGTTCGAGCTGTCCGACGGCGGCGCGATGCGCACCAACGAGATGCGCCGGGTGGGCTACCCCTCCCACATCCGGGAGTCCCGTTTCCGCTTCTTCGGCACCGAGGCCAGCTTCGAACAGCTCGCCCACCAGAGCGTCTGGAACGACAAGGAGACCTCCACGGACCTCTCCGCCGACTTCGTCCCCGTCCGAGGCGGTGCCGACGAGGCGGACCTCGCCGACGTGGACCCGGCGCTGCGCGAGGCGTTCACGTCCGGGTCCGCACCGGTCCACGACCGGACGCGGCTGCCCGCCACCTACGCCGACGCGCCGAACGGGCACGAGGGCGCGCACCACTTCCTCGCCGACGACTTCGTGCGCGGCGTGGTCAGCGGCGAGCACCCGCCCGTGGACGCCTGGCGGTCCGCGCTGTTCACCGCCCCCGGCATCGTGGCGCACGCCTCGGCGCTCGCGGGCGGCGAGCGACTGCCCATCCCGGACTTCGGGAGCGGGCCCGCGCGGGACTGAGAGCCCGCGCACCGGCTGAGCACCACCGGCCCGGCGTCGTCGTCGACGCCGGGCCGTCCCGAGCACCGCTTGCAACGACGCAAGGAGGTACATCGATGTCTGCCCCGACCGCTCCGACAGCACCGGCGGCCCCGACCGCACCACCGCCGCCGGCCCCCCGACGAGCGCAGGGGAGGCGCCGCGACGACACGCGCCTCGCCCTGCTGTTCATCCTGCCGGCCACGATCGGCCTGCTGGTCTTCTACTTCTGGCCGCTGGTCCGCGGCGTCTGGCTGAGCTTCACGTCCTGGGACCTGCTCAGCCCCGCCGAGTTCGTCGGCCTGGACAACTACCGCGCCATGGTGGCGGACCCGGTGTTCTGGAACGCGGTCCGCGTCACGCTGCTGTACGTCGTGATCAACATCGGGTTGCAGACCGTCGTGGCCCTGGTCCTCGCGGTGCTCATGCAGCGGCTCAGCCGCTCCACGCTGCTGCGCTCGCTCGTGCTGGCGCCGTACCTCGTCTCGAACGTGGTCGCGGCCCTCGTGTTCCTGTGGATCCTCGACTACCAGCTGGGCATCGGCAACCAGGTCCTGGAGTGGATGGGGCTGGACCGGATCGGCTTCTTCACCTCCGAGGCCTGGGCCATCCCGACCATCGCGGTGGTGAACGTCTGGCGGCACATGGGCTACACCGCCCTGCTGATCTTCGCCGGGCTCCAGACCATCCCGCAGAGCACCTACGAGGCGGCCCGGGTGGACGGCGCCTCCGAGCCGCGGATGTTCTTCGGCATCACACTGCCGTTGCTGCGACCCATCCTCGGCCTGGTGCTGATCATCTCGGTGATCGGCTCGTTCCAGGTCTTCGACACCGTGGCCGTCACGACCGACGGAGGTCCGGTGGACGCCAGCCGGGTGCTGCAGCTCTACATCTACGACAAGGCGTTCGGGCAGTTCGACTTCGGCTACGCGTCCGCGCTGAGCGTCGCGCTGCTGCTGATCCTGGTGGTCGTCACCTTCTTCCAGTACCGCATGACGCGGGCCGGCCAGACGGACCTGAGCTAGGGAGGCGGCACCCATGACCGAGACCACGACGGCACCCGTCGAACCCCTGACCACCGGCGTCCTCGCCCCGCCCGACGGGACGGAGCGGCGCCGGCGCCGCCGCCCGCCCAGCATCGGCCGGGTGCTGGCCTGGGCGGTGATGATCCTGCTGCTGCTCGTCACCCTGTTCCCCTTCTACTGGATGCTGCGCACGGCCCTGTCCAGCAACGGGGCCCTGTACGCGAACTCCACCTCCCTGTTGCCGGTCGGCTTCAGCTGGGGCGGCTTCGAGCGGGTCTTCGGGCTCCAGAGCACCGAGGAGGCGATCGCCCAGGGCGGGTCCGGCGCGTCCATCGACTTCTGGCTCTACCTGCGGAACTCGGTGGTGGTGGCCACGGTGGTCACCGCCTGCCAGGTGTTCTTCTCCGCGATGGCCGCCTACGCGTTCTCCCGGCTGCACTGGCGGGGACGCGACGCGGTGTTCAGCGTCTTCCTGCTGTCGCTGATGGTGCCCGCGATCTTCACCCTGCTGCCGAACTTCGTCCTGGTCCGCGAGCTGGGGCTCATCGACACGCTGCTCGGCATCATGCTGCCGGGGCTGTTCATGACCCCGTTCGCCATCTTCTTCCTGCGGCAGTTCTTCATGAACGTCTCCACGGAGGTGGAGGAGGCCGCGCTGATCGACGGGGCCAGCAAGGTCCGGGTGTTCTTCGCGGTGATCGTCCCGATGTCGGTGGCACCGATCGCGACCATCGCGATCCTCACCTACATCGGCTCCTGGAACGACTACTTCTGGCCGCTGATGGTCTCCTACACCGACGACTCGCGGGTGCTCACGGTGGCCCTGGGGAACTTCAACGCGCAGACCCCGCAGACGGGGCCGGACTGGGCCGGGCTGATGGCCGCGACCCTGGTGGCCGCGCTGCCGATGATCCTGCTCTTCGTCGTCTTCGCGAGACGGATCGTCAACTCCATCGGCTTCAACGGGATCAAGTGAGGCGGCGCACCGTGCAGCACACACGTCGAAAGACCGCGGCCCTGGCCGCGGCCCTGACCGCCGGCACCCTCGTCGTCGCCGGGTGCGCGGCACCCGGCTCCCCGGACGACTCCGTCGTCGTGGACTACTGGCTCTGGGACGCCAACCAGCTGCCCGCGTACCAGCGGTGCGCGGACGCCTTCGAGGAGCAGAACCCGGACCTGAAGGTGCGGATCAGCCAGTACGGCTGGAACGACTACTGGCGCAAGCTCACGGCAGGGTTCGTGGCCGGCGCCGGTCCGGACGTGTTCACCGACCACCTCACCCAGTACCCCGGCTTCGCCAAGCGCGGGTTGCTGCGGGACCTGAACACCCTGGACGCCACCGCCGACGTCGACTACGGCGGCTTCCAGGAGGGGCTCGCGGACCTGTGGGTAGGGCAGGACGGCGCCCAGTACGGCATGCCCAAGGACTTCGACACCGTCGCCCTGTTCTACGACAAGAACGTGGTCGCCGACGCGGGGATGAGCCCGGCGGACCTCGACGGCCTCGACTGGAACCCGCAGGACGGCGGCAGCTTCGAGAAGGTCCTCGCCCACCTGAGCGTGGACGAGAACGGGGTCCGCGGCGACGAGAAGGGGTTCGACCCCGACCACGTGGCCGTGTACGGGCTCGCGTCGAACGGGTCCGGGGGCACCTCCGGGCAGACGGCGTGGTCCTGGCTCGCGGGAGCGACCGGCTGGACGTTCACCGACAAGGACGTGTGGGGCACCGAGTACCACTTCGACGACCCGCGGGTCCAGGCGTCGCTGAAGTGGCTGTTCGGGCTGGTGGACAAGGGGTTCATGGCCCCGTACGAGGAGGTGGGCACCGAGCCGAACCCGCAGCAGGCCCTCGGTTCCGGCCGGGCCGCGATCTCCGCGAACGGGTCGTGGATGCTCGGCACCTACGCCAACCTCGAGGGCGTCGACCTCGGCATCGCGTCCCTGCCGAGCGGTCCCGTCGGCCACCCGGTGTCCATGTACAACGGGCTCGCCGACTCGATCAGCGCCCAGTCGCCGGATCCTGAGGAGGCAGCCCGCTGGGTGGCGTTCCTCGGGTCGGACGACTGCCAGCGCATCGTGGGGGAGGCCGGCGTCGTCTTCCCCGCCCGGCCCGTCGGCACCGAGGCCGCGATCAAGGCCTTCGGCGAGCGCGGCCTGGACGTCTCGGTGTTCACGGACCTGGTGGAGAAGAAGCAGACGCTGTTCTTCCCGGTGACCGAGCAGTTCGGCGCGATCGACTCGATCATGACGCCGATCATGGACGAGATCTACATCGGCGACCGGGACGTCTCCACGCTCACGGAGGTGAACGACCAGGTCAACGACATGCTGAGGTGACGGACGACGGACGGCTACGGTGGCGGCGTGCCCCGCCACCGCAGCCGGAACGTCGTGGAGTTCCGCCTCGCCCCCGACGACGTCTCCGCGATCCGCTTCGGCATCTCGCCCGGCCACGAGCTCGCGCACGCGGTGCGCGTGCTCGGCCGGCCGCAGTACCACCCCCTGCAGTGGGGGTGGCTGCGCCGGGCGCGCGGCCAGGTGCCGGGGCGCGCGTTCGAGCTGCTGCGCCTGCTCGTCGGGCCCGACGGCTACATGCCCGACTTCCTCACCTCCACGCCCGGCTGGGACCTCGGCCCCGACGAGGAGGTGGCGCGGCTGCGGGAGGCCGACCTCGGGCCGGTGCGGGTCGACCTCCTCAAGCGCGTGGACCGCACCGAGGGTGCGGAGCAGCGGGTGCTACGGGCCCTCGCCGACGACCCCGAGCGGGCCCGGGCGCTCGCCGCCGACGCCTGGAGCCAGGTGTGGGACGCGGTCCTCGCCCCGTTCTGGCCCCCGCTCGAACGACTGCTGCGCGCGGACATCGGCGCGCGCTCGCGCCGGGTCACGACCCACGGGCTGGGGGCCATGGTCGACACCCTGCACGAGGCCGTGACGTGGGCCCCCGACGCCGTGCAGGTGCGCCTGCGGCTGCACGGCGAGGAGCTCGACTGCGCCGGCGGCGGCCTCGTCCTCGTGCCGTCGGTGATGGCGCCGCGATGCTCGGTCGTGACCGAGCCGCCCGCCCAGCCCACGCTCTTCTACCCGGCGCTGGGGATCTCCGAACGGTGGGCCGACGACGGCCCGGGCACGTCCGGGGCGCTCGTGGAGCTCCTCGGCGCCGGCCGCGCAGGGGTGCTGCTGGCCCTGGCCGGGCCGCTGTCCACGAGCGAGGTGGCGGCGGCCGGCGGGCTCGCGATCTCGACGGCGTCCCACCACCTGTCGCTGCTGCGCGCGGCGCGGCTGGTCGACTCGCACCGCGAGGGCCCGCGCGTGCTCCACGTGCGCACGCCCCTCGGGGAGGCGCTCGTCGGGGCGTGACCTCGGCCAGCGGGGGGCGGCGCGATGCCCCGGCCGGCACGCCGGACGGGCGCGATAGGTTCGCCCGATGCGCCGTCCCGCCCCCCGCTCGTCGCCGCCCCTCGCCCGCGTCCCGGGGTTCCGGCCGCTGCTGGCGATGTCGGCGCTGGGATTCTCCGGGTACGCGCTGCTGCTGCCGTCCGTGCCGCTGTGGGCGGTGCGCGGCGGGGCGGGGGAGGGCGGCGCGGGTCTGGTCAACGCCGTGCTCATGCTGGCCACCGTCCTCACGCAGACCACGGTGCCGTGGCTGCTGCGGCGCGTGGGGTGGCGGCCGACGATGGTGGCCGGCGTCGTGCTGCTGGGTGTGCCGTCGTTGCTGCTCATGGCCTCCGACCAGCTGAGCTGGGTCCTCGCGCTGTCCGCGGTGCGCGGCACCGGCTTCGCCGTGCTGACCGTGTGCGGGTCGTCCGCCGTCGCCGCGCTCGTGGACGGGCCGCGGCACGGACGGGCGATCGGCCTGTACGGGCTGTCGATCGCGTTCCCGCAGCTCGTGCTGGTGCCCGGCGCGGCATGGGTCGCCGAGACGCTCGACTTCCGGGTGGTGTTCGCGCTGGGTGCGCTGCCGGTGCTCGCGGTGCCGTTCGCGGCGCTGCTGGGGCGACGGCTCGACGCGGCGGCGTCCGCCGCCCGGGCCCACGATGCCGGACTTGATGACCGCTCCGACGCTGGTGCCGGCGCCGGACCGGGGGCGGCCGGGACCCTGCTGGCGCTGGTCCTGCCGTCGCTCGTGCTCCTCGCGGTGACGACGCCGGGCGGAGCGCTCCTGACGTTCGCCCCGCAGTTCGCCGGAGGCACGAGCGCCGCCGTCGCCGGACTGCTCGGGTTCACGGCGGCGACCGCGCTGGCGCGCTGGGGCGTGGGCGGCCTCGCCGACCGGCACGGTCCGCGCGTCTTCCTCGCGCCGCTCCTCGTGGTCTGCGCGGGCGGGCTGACGGTGTGCGCGGTGGCGATCGCCGACGGCGGGGCCCGGCCGGTGCTGCTCGTGCTGGGGATGACCTCCGTCGGCGTCGCCTACGGCAGCCTGCAGAACCTGACGCTCGTCGCCGCGTTCGCCGCCGTGCCGGCGCGGCACCACCCCACGGCCAGCGCCGTGTGGAACATCGGGTTCGACGCCGGCACCGGGCTCGGGTCGCTCGTGGTCGGCTTCGTCGCCGCGGGGACCAGCTTCGCCGTGGGCCTGCTGACCACGGCGGTGGTGTGCGTCGTGGTCGTGGTCGTCGTGCTGCTCGCGCGTCCGCGGACGGGCGGGGCGGCGACGGCCGCGGGTACCGGCTGACCGCGGGGGCCCCCGTGGTGCACGATGGGGGAGGACGTCGACGAGCGGAGGCCGAGATGGGCAAGCAGCACGACACCCAGCACGCTGAGGAGCACGGCAGGAAGCGGGGCGGCCCGAAGCTGATGCAGCTCGTCGTGGTCGGCCTGGTGGTCGCCGCGATCTCCAAGGAGCTGCGCAAGGACAAGGAGGACCGCACCTGGCACGGCACCGTCGCCGGGTTCGTCCCCTACGAGTTCCGGATGCCCACCATGGAACGCGTCCGCGAGCGCGTCTGGGACCCGGAGGGCGACCACCTGGTCAGCCCGCACGTCTTCGGCGTCGGCTGGACGCTCAACCTCGGGCGGATCGTTCAGCTGGTGCGGCAGCGCGCCGAGGCCGCGCGAGAGGTGAGCGCCTCCGGTCAGGACGCGTAGCCCCCGGCGGAGTGGTTCATCCCGGCGTACATGGCTGCCTTGAGCTCGTCGCGCATGACGAACCACGTGCCGCCGAGCTTGTAGCCGGGTATCACACCGGTGCGCAGCCACGTGAGGACGCCCTGGTGCGTCATGCCGAGAAGCTGGGCGACGTCGCCGGCGCTGAGGCGCTTGCCGCAGTCGGAGAAGAGGTCGTCGAGGGCGGTGCCCGTCGGGGTCGGCGGGTGGGTTGACATGCCTCGACGGTAGGGCGGCCAGGCCCGTCCGGTGGGGTACTTGCAAAAGATGCAAGGTCGCTGCATCTGGCGGCGCGAGGACGTATCTTGCTGAGTTTCGGTGGTCGCGACGACATTCGTCGTGCGACGGCGTGACGTGCGCAACGATCCGCCGCCCCGACGAGCCCGAGCGGTCGCGACGTCCCAGACTGGCCGGCATGGAACGTGACCGACCCGAGCCGACCCCGATCTACGACGCCGTGGCTGCCGCTCTCGAGTCGCGCCTCGGGCTCGCGCCGCAGGAGGCCGCAGAGGCCGGGGCGAACCCGGCGGACGACGTGCCTCCGCGCGGCGAGGCGACCGCGGGGGCGCACGACGCGGCCCCCGTCCGCGGGACCGCCACCGGCCAGGAGCCCGCGCCGGCCGAGCCGGCGTTCCTCCCGCCGCAGCTCTGGAGGTAGCCGCGCGGCGCACCCGGTCACGAGGACGGCGTGCCGCCGTCCGACGCCGCCGGGCCGCCGCGGCCGACGGCACGGAGCTGGTCCCGCAGCAGCGCCAGCGCGGGAGCGGAGAGCTGCAGCCGTCCGTCGGCCAGGGTCTCGACGATCCCGGCGCCGACCAGGGCGCGCACCTCGTCGAAGGACGTGCCCGGCGCGCGCAGGAGGTCGGCGGCCGCGACCGGGCCGGCGTGCGCCGCGATCGCGCGCAGGGTGTGGGTCGCTGCGACAGCAGCGGTGAGGACGTCGAGCACGGGGCAGGTCACTCCCGGGAAGGCGTGGGACGGGCGTGACCGCTCCCCTGCTCGAGAGTGAGGGTCGCGGTGACACTGCGTCATGGGGCGCCGTGGCGGCAACCTGAGAACGGACAAAACGGGCCGTGTTGCAAACCTTGCACGGCCTCCTCGGACCCGCTCCGCGGATGGTTCCATCGTGGGGTCCCTCTTCCCCCGACGCCAGGAGCACGCCCGATGACCTCAGGTACGCCGGACGCGGCCGGCCTCGGCTCCTGATGCGGCGGCTCGGGGTCGTGCGCCGCTGGGTCCTCGTCGACGCGCAGTCGGGCGGTGTCCTGCGTGTCGGGGACCAGGACGTGGCGGGGCTCAGCCACCGGTCGGCGCTGGACGTGCTCGGCGTGCGGCTGCTGTACCCGTCGATGGCGCGCGGCCTGGCGCTCGGGACCCACCTCACCGAGAGCGCCCGCTTCGACGGCGTGGAGCTGTCGGTCACGACCCGGATCCTGCGCGCGCCGTTCTCCGGCGTCGTGGTCGGTGCGCTCGGGCTGGTCACGCCGCCGGGCGAGCCGGGCGAGCCGCTGCCGGAGGTCGGGCTCTGGGAGTGGGTGGTCGCCCCGGGCGAGACGGCGACCCGGCAGGCCTACTGGGACCCGGTCCTCGCGCGGATCTACGGCGACCCGGTCGCGGACCCGGCCGTGCCGCGGGACGTGGCGGCCTGGTTCGCGAGCCGGCTCGCGCCGGCGAGCAGGCTCCGGCTCGCGGACCTCATCGAGCAGGGCGTCCGGTTCCCGACGGACGACCTGCGGATCCTCGGGTACTCGATCGTCGACGGGAGGGGCGGGTCGAGGGCGATGCGCCTCGTGGGCCGGACGGCGCACGGCACGGGCGGCCGCGTCTTCATGCGGGGGATGAGCCACGCGGTGACGTCGCCGGTCCACGAGCGGCTGCCGGCGCTGCACGAGCCGCGGCCCGAGCTGCAGGTCCTGGACATCCCCCGGCTCGACAGCACGGCCGCGTTCATGGTGCTGGACGTGACGTACGGGACGTTCGAGCGCCAGGCGGGGGAGGGCTGGTCCGCCCTCGGCCTCCGTGACACCCCGGCCGGCGACCTGGCCGACCTGGCCCACCCGGACGACCACGAGCGCCTCGTCCGCTTCATGGTCGACATCGGTGACGCCCCGGCGTCGATCGTCGTCCGGCTCGCCCTCGAGGAGGGTGGTCACCTCCCGTGCCGCTTGACCGCGGTGCCGCTGTCGGGGTCCGTGGCCCTGCGGCAGCTCACGTGCCGTGTCGTCCCGGTCGACCGGGCGGAGCTCTGGACCGGTCCCTAGGGGGCGCCGGGCGCGTCGTCGTGGTCGCCGAGGTAGCCGCCGCCCAGGAAGTAGCCGACGGCACCGGGGCCGAACGTGTGCGTGACCCAGGTGGTGAGCAGCTCGGCGACGCGCGCCCTCGTCACCGAGTACCGGACGGACCGCCCCTGCCGCTGGCCGGGCGGGATGTCGGCGCCGACGACCCCGAGCTGCTCCAGCTCCGCCAGGTGCGGTGCCACGGTGCTCCGCGGCAGAGCGGTCCTCGTCACGACGTCGCCGAGGAAGGCGCCCTCCGGGAACCCGGCGAGGCACCGGACGATCTCGTTCTTGACCTCGTTCCCGAAGACCGTGATGGCCACCTCGACCTCTTCGGGCCGGTCCGCGGGCGGCGCGATCTTCTTGGGCACAGGGACATTCTTACCGGTCGGGCGCCGCCGGAGACGCCTTGCGCACAGGGTGGAACACTTTGGTACGCGTGTGCCGTACCATCGTATGTATTAGACGACAAGAGGGTTGCCCTGCCCGGCGCTGCAACGCCGGGCAGGGCGGGGCTGTCCCACGTCCCTCGTCCCTGTGAGATCGGAGCGTGTTCTGTGAGACAAGTGCAAGTATCCCCGGCACGCCGGGGACGCCGCGTCGTGGCGGCGTCGACCGTCGCCGGGTTGGCGGCGCTCGGCCTGGGCGTGGGGGTGGCGCCGGCGGCGTCGGCCGCGACCACGGGGCCAGGAATCCAGATTGACGGTGTGCTCGGCGACGGGCTCACCTGGGCAGGCGCGCTGGAGAACACGGGCGGCCTGGATGTGCCGTCGTCGTTCCTGTTCTGGTGCATCCAGTCGGGGTACATCTCGCCCGACCTGCCCGTGAACTCGGCGGGGCAGCTCCAGGACCCGGAGCTGGCGTACGCGATCACGACGCACCAGGACGAGGCGGACAAGCTCACGCGCGCCGCCCTCGGTGCCTGGGTTCACCTGTCGTGGGACATGGGCACCGACGAGGTCACCGCCGACGAGCGGCGCGCGTCGTGGGAGCAGGTCCTCCGGGCGGACTACCCGCGGGTGTGGGACAAGGTGAACGAGCTGAAGGCGGAGGCTGCGAAGTACGCCGGCGGCTACACGGCCACCGGTCAGGTCGACCTGGCCGACGACGGTCGGACGGGCACGTTCACCGGCGTGGGGGTGAAGTCCCGCGCGGGTCACTACGTGCCGGGACTCAAGCTGTTCCTGGACACGGGCTCGGACGCCGTGGTGTGGGACGCGAACGGCGAGCGGACCATGACCGTCGACTCGTCGACGGCCGGCGCGGCGTTCGGTCTGCACACGACCGCGGCCCGGGCGAAGGTCACCGCGTCGGTCACGGCCGAGGGCCTGCCGGCCACGACCCTCGAGGTCGGCGACCCGGGCATCGCGAAGATCCAGGCCGTGGCCGCGGCCTCGCGCCCCGTCTCCGTGAGCCACACGGCCGACGCGAAGAACCTGCGCCTGGACTTCCAGCCCGTGGTCACCACGAAGGTCAAGGAGAAGGTCATCGAGCAGGGCGAGTCCCTGATCGACACCGTCCAGGTGGCCACGGACGGCGACTCCTGGCTGGACGTCGACGGCAAGCCTGTCGACGTCGTGTTCACCGGGACCGCGTACCGCGCCGGCGACGTGCCGGTCGGGACGCCGGCCGACGAGGTCCCCGCGGACGCGCAGGTGATCGACACCGCGACCATCACGGCGGACGGCCCCGGCACGTTCGAGGCCGACTTCGGCGCTGCGTCCGAGGCGGGGATGGTCACGTTCGTGTGGCAGGTCGTCGACACCGAGGAGGTGCAGGGGGACGCCGCGTCGTACATCCGCTCGGACTGGTCGGACTCCTACGGCCTGGCCGACGAGACCACCAGCGTGCGGCACCAGATCGACGTCAACACCTCGGCGTCGTTCCGGGAGACGAAGTCGGGTCTCTACCTCGTCGACGACATGTGGGTCGACGGGTTCCCTGACGACCACGGCGACTTCGCCGGCGGTGCTGGTTTCGACGCGGACGTGAAGCAGCTCGACCAGACGCTGTACTTCTTCCCCGAGGGTGCCGAGATCGCCGACGACAACCTCGACGCGGCGACGACGATCGGGTCGATCGACGTGCCTGCCGTCGACGGCTTCCGGCCGACGACGGGGAGCAACGACTTCAAGGTCGTCACCGAGACCGACGACGACGGCAACGAGGTCAAGGTCCCGGGCACGTACGTGTTCGTCACCCACTTCGCCGGTGACGACCGTGTCGCTCCCTTCACCTCCAGCGTCACGGACACCACCGAGCAGCTCGTCGTGACGCCGGAGTCCTCCGGCTTCACGGTGACCACGGAGGCGAAGTCCTCCGGTGACGTCGTCGTGGGCGACGAGGCGACGGTCTACGACGAGTACACCGCCACGGGCACCCTGCCCGAGGGCGCGACGATCGACTTCGAGCTGTACTCGTGGGACTCCGACGGTGCGCCGGTGTGCACCGAGCCGGTGCTGAGCACCGACGACAAGACGGCCCTGGCGAAGTCCGGGCGGTCGAGCGACCTCGTCATCACGAAGGTCGCCGAGGACACCACGTACGGGTTCGTGGAGGTCGTGACCGGCGCTGACGGTACCGAGCTGTACCGCGGCGAGTGCGGTGTCGCGGCCGAGACCATCGTCCCGACCGCGGCCGCTGACGACACCCCGGCAGTGCCGGCAGACTCCCCGGCCGGTGGTGGAGAGCTCGCGCAGACCGGTGCGAACACCCTGCCTGCCGTGGGTGCGGCCGTCCTCCTGACGGCGGCGGGCCTCGGCCTCCTGCTCTGGCGCCGCCGGCAGTCGGCCTGACAGCAGGCGGGCCGCCCGCCTGACCGTCGCACGACCCAGGTGCGGCACCCGCCGGCGCCGCGCGGGCTCACGGTGTGCCGCCCCACCTCCCAGGTGG
>NZ_JBHUWC010000076.1:0-17591 GCF_042670225.1 Isoptericola sp. NPDC057191
GCCCGCCGGTGGGCGGGCCGCCGTCAGATCGCGGCGAGCGCGCGGTCGAGGTCGTCGACCTGGACGTCCGCACCTTCGAGCCCGACGGACAGCCGGACCAGTCCGGCCGGGAGCCCGTCCGCCCGCAGCCGTTCCGCGTTGTCCGCCCGCACGGGCGAGCTGACCAGGCTCTCGTAGCCGCCCCAGCTCACGCCGATGCGGAACACCCGCAGGGCGTCGACGAACCGTGACACGGCGTCGAACGTGCCGTCCCGCAGCTCGAGGCTGAGCAGCCCGGAGAACCCCCTGAGCTGCGTACGGACGAGCTCGGCGTCCGGGCCGGGGTCGGCGTACGGGTGGTGCACGGCGGTCACCGCAGCCTGCCGCTGCAGGTGCTCGACGACGCGCAGGGCGTTCTCCTGGTGCTGCGCCATCCGCACGGGCAGGGTGCGCAGCCCGCGCAGGACCAGCGACGCCTCCATCGCCGACATCACGGACCCGAAGAGCTGGTGTCCGCGGTAGAAGACCTCACGGACCAGCTCGGCTGAGCCGACCACCGCTCCCCCGGTGACGTCGGAGTGCCCGCCCACGTACTTCGTGAGCGAGTGGATCACGAGGTCGACGCCGAGCTCGAGCGGCTTCTGGAACAGCGGCGTCGACCAGGTGTTGTCGATCGCGGTGCGGATCCCGCGGCTGCGGGCGAGCGCCGTCAGCGCGCGGAGGTCCACGAGCCGCATGAGCATCGTGCCGGGGCTCTCCACGTACACCAGGGCCGTGTTGTCCCGCAGGTGCTCCGCGAGGTCGGCACGCGGGTCGGTCACGACCGAGTGCTCGACGCCGAACCGCTCCAGGTGCCGCGCGAGCTCCAGGGTGGGGCCGTAGACGTTGTTGACGAACAGCACGTGGTCGCCGGCGCTCAGCAGCCCGCCGAGCACCGCGCCGACCGCGCCCATCCCGGAGCCGAAGCACTTGGCCGCCTCGCCCCGCTCCAGCAGGGCGAGCTGCCGCTCGAGGAACGCGACGGTCGGGTTGGTGCCGCGGCTGTAGACGAAGTTCTCGTGCTCGGCCGCCTGCTGCCGCACGAACTCCCCGAACGTGGGCTTGGTGAACAGGCTGGTCTGGAAGACCGGCGGTGCGACGGCCCCGGGCTCGCCGCCCGGACCGTCCCAGGCGGCCGCGCAGATCTCCCGGTCCAGGGCGTCGACGGTCACCGCTCCCCCGTCACGGCGCGCCGGATCCGCTCGACCGGGACCTTGGGCTCGCGCCCGGCGGTCAGGAGGCCGTTGGTCTCCTGCATCGTGTCGGTGAGCTGCGTCCAGCAGGACCCGGCGAGGAAGCTGCTCGCCCGGACGGCGTCGTAGAGCGCCGTGATCCGCGCGACCCAGTCGTCGCCGTCCTGCGCGGCCGTGTAGCCCCAGCCGTCCGCGCGCACGTCGCCGGTCTGGTAGTTGACGCCGCCAAACTCGGTGAGCATCACCGGCTGCCCGGCGTCGGCCCAGCCGCCGACGAGCTGACGGCGCCCGGACGGGGCGATGCCGGTGACGATCCGCTCGCGCGCGGCGTCGTCGGCGTAGGTGCGGGCGAGGACCGCGCCGTCCCCCTCGTAGTCGTGCACGGTGAGGATGTCGGTGTTCTGCTGCTCCCACCCGTCGTTGGAGATCACGGGGCGGGAGGGGTCGAGGGCGCGCGTGAGGTCGGTCAGCGCCCGGGAGTACGCCTGCTGCGCCGGGTCGTCGGCGACGTGCTGCACGCCCCACGACTCGTTGAACGGCACCCACGTGACGATCGAGGGGTGCGAGACGTCACGGTCGACGGCCTCCATCCACTCGCGGGTCAGCCGCTGCACCGCCGTGGGCGAGAACTCGTACGCCCCGGGGGTCTCGCCCCACACGAGGATGCCGAGCCGGTCCGCCCAGTACAGGAAGCGGGGGTCCTCGATCTTCTGGTGGATGCGGCAGGCGTTGAACCCGAGCTCCTTGACGAGCTCGGCCTCGCGGCGCAGGGCGTCCGCCGAGGGGGCCGTCAGGTGGCTGTCGGGCCAGTAGCCCTGGTTGAGCACCGAGCGCACGTCGTAGGGGTAGCCGTTGAGGAGGAAGGCCCCGCGGGCGACACCGAGGCTCCGCACGCCCAGGTAGGACGAGACCGCGTCGAGGGTCGCACCGTCGGCGTCGTGCAGGGACACGACGGCGTCCACGAGGCGGGGACGCTCGGGCGACCAGGTGAGCTCGTCCTCCGCCTGGCCGTTGCGCTGCCGGGCGATCGGCACGCTGAGGTCCACGACGGACGACGCCCGGGCGGTCGTGACCTCCACGGTGCCGAGGTCCTCGTCGCGCTCGTCGAACCGGAGCGCGACGCGCACCCGCGTCCCGGCGGGCACCGCACCGCGCAGCCGGACGGTGAGGTCGACGGCGGCCGGGCCGGCGGGGAGCCAGCGCAGGTGGTCGATGCTCGTGGTGGGTACCGCCTCCAGCCACACGGTCTGCCAGATGCCGGTGGTCCGGCGGTACCAGATGGCGTGGGCGTCCTCGTGCCAGTCCTGCTTGCCGCGCGGCTGGGTGAGGTCGTGGGGGTCGTCCTCGGCGCGGACCACCAGCTGGTGCTCGGCGTCGTCCGCGACGTGCGCGGTGAGGTCGAGAGTGAAGGGGGTGTGGCCGCCCTCGTGCTCGCCGACGAGCGCGCCGTCGACCCACACGGACGCGCGGTAGTCGACCGCACCGAGGTGCAGCAGGACGCGCGGGGCGGCTGCGGACCGGCCGGCGGCCTCGAGGTCGGCCGGGCGGATCGTGCGCGCGTACCAGACGACCGGGTGGAAGCCGGGCTCCGCGACGCCCGACGCGGGCGACTCCGGCGGGAACGGCACGGTGATGTCGCGGCTGGCGCCGAGGCCGGACGCCCAGCCGGAGGCGAGGCCCTCGTCGGCGTCGTCGTGCCGGAAGGCCCACACCCCGTCGAGCGAGGCCCACCCGGTGCGCATCAGCTGCGGCCGGGGGTAGGTGCCGTCCTGGCGGGAGGCGAGCGGGAGGCGGTCGAGCGCGGGGCCGGCGGTGGCTGCCGCGAGGGTCGTCGTGTCCACGGCGCGACTATACAGCGCTGTAAACCGTGCTGCTCGGACGCTACGGTGATCCCCGTGAAGAGAGTGACGCTCCAGGACGTCGCGGCGCACGCGGGCGTGTCGATGAAGACGGTGTCCAACGTCGTGCGCGACTACCAGCACGTCAGCCCGGGGATGCGCGAACGGGTGCGGGCCGCGATCGACGAGCTCGGCTACCGGCCCAACCTGCGCGGCCGCAGCCTCGCCACCGGCCGGTCGAGCATGCTCGCCCTCGCGTTCCCCGACCTGCGCCGACCGTACTTCGCGGAGCTGGCGCACGTCTTCGCCCGCGTCTGCGAGGCGCGCGGCTACCGGCTGCTGCTCGAGGAGACCGGGGGCACCCCGGAGGGCGAGCGCGCCGTCCTGCGCGACCGCGAGGCCGGCATCGTCGACGGCGTGGTGGTGCACCCGCAGGCGCTGCGCGCCACCGACCTGGAGGCGTTCCGGGAGGACACCCCCCTCGTCTTCCTCGGCGAGGACCCCCAGCCGTCGGGCGCCGACCAGGTCGCCATCGACAACGAGGCGGCCGCCGCGGACGCCGTCGCGCACCTCGTGGGGCTCGGGCACCGCCGGATCGGCTTCCTCGGTCACGAGACGGGACCGTGGTCCTACACGTCGGCGCTGCGGCTCGACGGGTACCGGGCGGGGCTGGAACGTGCGGGCCACGCCTACGACGCGTCCCTGCTCGTGGCCCGTGGCGAGGGCGACGCGATCGGTGCGGAGGAGGCGCTGGGTGCGGCGCTCGACGCCGGCCTCGTCGTCGACGGGCTGCTGTGCCGCGACGACCTCGCGGCGATCGGCGCGCTCCGCGCCCTGCGTATCCGCGGCTACGACGTGCCGGGCGACGTCGCCGTCGTCGGGTGGGACGCCACCGTCCTGACCGCGAGCACCGTCCCGAGCCTCACCAGCGTCGCCCCGGACACGCACGCGCTCGCGACCCGGGCGCTCGACCTGCTCCTCGAACGCATCGACGGGCTCACCACGCCCGGCCGGCACGTCACCGTCGGCCACCGGCTCCTGGTCCGCGAGAGCGCCCCCGAGCCTGCTCGCGAACCAGGCGGCGAGCCCGGTCCTCGCTGAGGCGTACCCCTCGGCGAGGACCGGGCCGTCTGCTCAGGCCGGCGTGTCCACCACGGTCGCGAGGAGCTCCACGACGGCGTCGCGCACGTCCTCGTGCAGGTCCACCGTGCCCAGCTCGGCGATCCGCTCCACCGTGCTGCGCCCGCTGCTGACGACCTCCCACGCGTCGAGCTTCGCCGGGTTCGCCGTCTGCGCCTGCTCCAGCACGGCGCGGACGGCCTCCCGGGGGTCGACGCCCACGCGCAGCGGCGCACCGACCCGCACGACGGCGCCGGTGGCGGACGGCGCGGTGAACGACACGCTCCACCGGCCGTCCTCGCCCGTCACCGGCACGACGACGCCGTCCACCGTGACCTCCGCGCCGGGGAGCAGCGCGAGGAAGGTGATCGTCCACGTGCGGCTCGCGGGCACGACGTCGGCGCGTCCCGCGACGGCGTCCACCCGCAGCTCGCGGCGGTCGTCGTCCCAGTGCAGCGACGTCGTCGCCGAGGGCCCGTCCGTCGCCTCGCGGTCGTCCTCGGCGTCCTCGGCCAGGTCGAACCGGCCGGACGCGCCCGGTGCGACGAGCACCTCGAGCGCCTCCGGGTTGCGCGTCGCGTCCCGCTCGGTCGCGGCGGCCAGCGGCAGGATGCCGCCCGCGCGCAGCAGCACCGGCACCGAGTCGATCGACCGGTGCAGCTCGACGTGGCGGTCACCCGCGTAGACGGCGCCGGTGAAGACGTCCGTCCACCGGCCGGCCGGCAGCCACGCCCGGGTGCGGCTGAGCAGCGAGACACCGCTGCGGGGCGTCACGACGGGGGCCACGAGCAGCTCGGACCCGAAGGCGTACTCGTTCGGCACCCCGTACGCCTCGCGGCGGTGCGGCTCCAGGTGGTACATGGGCCGGACGAGCGGCGTGCCGTCCGCCGCCCGGTGGTTCATCGTGTGCAGGTACGGGACCAGACGGTGCCGGAGCCGCAGCGCGTCGCCCATCGCCTGCCGGTGCTCCGCGGGGAAGACCCACGGCTCCTTGCGGATGAACGGGTTGTTCGCCGAGTGCAGCCGCATGATCGGCGAGAAGACGCCGTACTGCACCCACCGCGTCGCCAGCTCGTCGTCTCGCACGCCACGCGTGTGCCCGCCGATGTCGTGGCTCCACCAGCAGTAGCCGATGTTGGACGCCGTCGCCGTGAACTCGGGCTGGAAGGCCAGGGACTCCCAGGAGATCACCGCGTCCCCGGAGAACCCGACGGCGTAACGGTGGCTGCCGGGCCCCGCGTAGCGGGAGAACGTCATGCCCGGCTCGCCGTGGCGTGCGGCGTCGAGGTGGTGGAAGTGGTTGAGCAGCCACAGCGGGTCCACGCCGCGCAGGCCCGACGTGCGGCCCTGCTGCCAGTCGATCCACCAGAAGTCCACGCCCTGCTCCTCGAGGGGGTGGTGCAGCAGCTCGAAGTAGGCGCGCAGGAAGTCCGGGTCCGTCGGGTCGAACGACACCGGCTGCGCGGACGCGGGGTCGACCCCGGTCGCCTCCGCGACCTGCGGGTAGGCGTCCTCGAACGCGCGCACGCCGTCGGCCGGGTGCAGGTTCAGCGTGGTGCGCATGCCGCGCTCGTGGAGCGCACCCAGGAACGCCGCCGGGTCCGGGAAGAGCGTCGGCTCCCACGAGTACCCGGTCCAGCCGCTGCCGTGCTCCGGCGGCACCGAGCCCACGCGGTGCCAGTCCATGTCGATGACGGCGACCGAGAAGGGGACGTCCTCCTCGTCGAACCGGTCCATCAGCTGGAGGTACGACTCCGCGGAGTACGGGTGGTACCGGCTCCACCAGTTGCCCAGCGCCCAGCGCGGCAGCCGCATCGGGGAGCCGGAGACGGCGTAGAGCTCGCGGACCGCCCGCGCGTAGTCGCGGCCGTGCGCGAAGACGTACAGGTCGTGGCGCGTCCCGGTCCGGGTGCCGATCCAGCCGTCGTCGGTGAACAGGAACGACTCCGAGTCGTCCACCACCGTGATCCCGTCGGGGGACACGACGCCCGGCTCGAGGTCGGTCCGGCCGTCCACCTCGTCCAGCGTCCGGGCGGTGCCGCCCAGGTCGTGCGTCGGCTCGCCGTAGTGCCACCGCCCGTGGTCCGAGCCCACCAGCTCGACGACGAGCCCGTGCGCGGACGGCTCCCGGCCGTCGTAGCGCAGCCGCGCCCGCGCCGTCGTGATCTCGACGCCGTCGCCGAGCGGCCGGGCCGCGAACTCCGCCGCCCCGAGGTCGCGACGGATCGCGAACGTCGACGCGCGGTCCTCGAAGCCGCCGTCGGACGACCACTCGAGGCGGAAGAGGCAGTCGCTCAGCACGGTGACGCGCCAGTGCTCGCCCCGGACCTGCTGCTCCGCGCGGGCCTGCGGCGCCGCGTCGGGCAGGGGACGGACCACGGGCAGGGCCTGCTGCGTGGCGATGGTGTCGGTCAACGGAACTCCTCGGGTGGTGCGGTGCGGGCGGGGCTCGGTGCTGGCCGAGTGCGGGCCGAGTGCGGGACTAGTGCTTGACGGCGCCCTGGGTGATGCCGCTGATCACCCAGCGCTGGGCGAACAGGTAGACCACGATCGTGGGCGCCATCGCCATGAGGTAGGACGCGAACGCGACGTTGTAGTTGGTGCCGAACTGGCTCTGGAAGGCCTCCTGCACCACGGGCAGCGTCTGCATCGTCGGGTCCGACGTGATCATCGACGGCAGCATGTAGTCGTTCCACGACGCCAGGAAGGCGAAGATCCCGACCGTGGCGTTCATCGGCCCCAGGAGCGGCAGGATGATCCGCCAGAAGATCTGGCCCGTCGTGGCGCCGTCGATCCGCGCGCTCTCCTCCAGCTCGATCGGGATCGACCGCAGGTACGCCGAGTAGAGCAGGATGCTGAACGCGAGCTGGAACAGCGCGTGCAGGATGCCCACGCCGACCGGGCTGTCGAGCCCGAGGAACGCGGTGAGCTTGATCTCGGTGAGCGCGATGACCGGGAACGGCAGGAACATCGCGGCGAGCATGTAGATGAACGACCACCGGAAGAAGCGGTGGTGCCAGTACCGCACGATCGCGTACGAGGCGAGGGAGCTCAGCAGCAGCGTCAGGACGACGGCGATGGCGGCCACGAGGACCGAGAACCCGAACGCCGCGGGGAAGTCGGTGATGCGCCATGCCTCGGCGAAGTTGGCCGTGTCGAACGGCGCCGGGAGCGAGAAGGCGTTGCCGTCCGCCGCCTGGCCGTTCGTCTTGAAGGCCATCGACACGGTGACGTAGAGGGGCAGGATCACCGTCAGGGACGCGAGGATCAGCAGGACGGTGAGCGTCCAGCTGGTGCGCGTCCGGCGTCGGGGCCGGCGCGGACGCCGGGACGACGGGTCCGCGGGGCGCCGGAGCCGGACGGGTGCGGGGGCTGCTGCGGTGGTCACAGGCGGACGCTCCTTCCTCGGGTGATCGCGAGCTGGACGATCGAGATGATCACGGTGATGACGAAGAAGACCGTCGCGTTGGCCATCTGGTAGGCGTACTCGCCGCTGGAGAAGCCGCCGAAGATCGTCATCGCGACGCTGCTCGTCGCCGAGCCGGGGCCGCCCCCGGTGAGCCCGACGATGACGTCGTAGACGCCCAGGTAGCCCTTGACGCCGAGCACCGTGTTGATGAGCACGAAGCCGCTGATGAGCGGCAGGGTGATGGACCGGAACTGCCGCCACGAGCCGGCGCCGTCGAGCGAGCTCGCCTCGTACAGCTCGGTGGGGATGGCGGTGAGGCCGGCCGTGTAGACCAGCAGCGCGCCGGGGATCGTCTGCCAGGCGGACACGATGACGATCGACAGCCAGGCGAGGTCGGGGTTGCCGAGGATGCTGTCCTCCAGCGGCCCGAAGCCGACCGCCGTGGCGAGCGCGGGGAGCGAGTTCGAGAACAGGAAGTTGAACACGAACGCCACCACGATCCCCGAGACCACCATGGGGATGACGAACACGGTGCGCAGCGGGCTCGTGAAGCGGATCTTGCGCGAGAGCCCGATGGCGAGGGTGAGGGCGATCGTCTGCGCGAGCACCACGGTGACCGCGGCGAAGCCGAGCGTGAACCGGTAGGAGTCGAGGATCGCCGGGTCGCCGAACATCGCCGTGTAGTTGCGCAGGCCGATGAACGACCAGCCCCCGAAGCCGACGTAGTCGGTGAGGCTGTAGAAGATGCCGACCAGCGCGGGCGCCACCACGAAGACGGTGAAGAGCACCAGCGCCGGGACGACGAAGAGGTACGCGATCGCCTCGGGCTTGCGGCCGCGGCCTGACCGGCCGGCGGGGGCCCTGCCCGCGGAGCCGGCGGGTGCCGCTGCGGGGGCGACGGCCGGGATGGACGTCTGTGCTGTCACGCTCGTTCCTTTCCGCGCCGGGGCGACGTCGTCCCGGTCATTGGGTCGCCCCACGGCTGGCGAGCCGGCGCCAGTCGTCGTCGAGCTTCTGCAGCATCGGCTCGAAGCCGCCGGTGCGGATCGCCGTCTGCAGGTAGTTGCCGAGGGGGATGGACAACGGGATGAACGTCCCCGCGCCCTGGTAGAACCGACCGGCGTCGACGTAGGGCTGGAGGCCCGCGACGCGCTCGTCCTCCTGCGGCGGGGCGTCGCGCAGCGGCGAGTAGTAGAGGTTCTTGGCGTTGTAGGTGTTGACCACCTCGGGACGCATGAGGAACTCGACGAGCTCTTCCGCCTCGGTCCGGTGCGAGGTCGCGACCGGGATGTACAGGGAGAGGTCGACGTTGACGCGGGCCTTGCGGTCGTCCGGCTGGTCCGTGACGGGCAGCGCGAAGGTGCCGATCTCGAGGTCCTCGTCGACGAGCGCGATCTGGCTCAGCGCCCACGGGCCCTGCAGGTACATGGCCGCCTGGCCCTTGCCGAACGCGAGGTTGCCGTCGGCGTAGTCGCGCACCGCGTGGTCGGGGTTGAAGAAGGTGGAGATCGTCTTGGCGCGCTCCATCGGCACGGCGAGCGTCTTCTCGAAGGAGACGTCCGAGTCCGGGCCGACGTCCGTGCCGAGCTCGTTCATGCGGCGGAAGAACTCGGCGGTGTCGACGAGGCTGCCCACCGAGTAGTCGAAGAGGCCCTGCCAGAGGGTCCAGGTGTCCCGGTCGGTCGCGTAGATCGGCGTGATGCCGGCCTTCTGGAGCTCGGTGCAGACGTCCACGAACTCGGTCCACGTGGTGGGCACGGGCAGACCATGGTCGGCGAAGATCCGCTTGTTGTAGATGACGCCCGCGGCCGCGAGCGAGTAGGGCAGCACGCTCGTGCGCCCCGGGTACGTCGCGTACTGGGTGGCGAGCGTGGCGACGTCGTCGCGGATCTTGGACGCGGAGGGAAGGTTCGAGATGTCGCTCATCTGCCCGCGGGAGATGTAGCGCGCGAGCTCCAGGTTGCAGTTGAAGCAGCCCACGTCCGCCGGCTCGCCGCGGACGAACTGCGGCGCGATGATCCCTGTGCCGTCGTGGACCACCTTGATGCCCGGGTTCTCGGCCTCGAACTTCTTCAGCAGGGCGACGAAGTAGTCCTTGACCTCCTGCTTCTGCAGGAAGAACCGGGTCGTCGTCGGCCCTCCGCCGTCGGACGGCGCGCACCCTGCGAGCCCGGACACCCCGAGCGTCAGCGCTCCGGCCGCACCCGCGAGGAACGAGCGTCGGCTCATCCTTCCCGGGGGTCCGGCAGTCGTCTTCGATCCCACGTGACGTCTCCTTCGACCACGATGACTTCCCGTCTCGGCGACGGGCCCGACCGAACATACAGCGCTGTAAATTGCGGGTCAAGCATGCCCGGGCAGACAGTTCCGGGGAGTACCGTCAGACCGCCAGGTCCGCGATCGCGCGGCGGAGCAGGGCGACTGACTCCGCCCCACCGTGGCCCTCGTCCAGCACGACCAGCTCGCTCCCCGGCCACGCGCGGTGCAGCTCCCATGCCGTGACCACCGGCGAGGAGATGTCCCGACGGCCGTGGATCAGCACCCCGGGAATCCCGTGCAGGCGGTCCATCCGGCCGAGGATCTCGTCGCCGCCGAAGCCCGCGTGCGACCAGTAGTGCGTGACCAGGGTGGCGAGCACGTCCCGTGCCGGGGAGGTGTGCCACCGAGGGTCGGGCTCCCAGCCCGGCCCGAGCGAGACGTGGGTGTCCTCCCACCGGCCCCACGCCGCGGCGGCGCGGGCCCGCACCTCGGGGTCCGGGTCGCGCAGGGTGCGGGCGTACGCGTCCACCACCCGCTCCCCCGGGGCGCGCTCCACCGCGCCAGCGAAGGCCTCCCACTCCTCCGGGAAGACGCGGCCCATCGCCTCGGTGACCCACTCCACCTCCGCCGTCGACGTCGTCACCACCGCGAACAGCGCGACGCCGACCACTCGCTCCGGGTGGGCCTGCGCGTACGCGAGGGCGAGCGTGCTCCCCCACGACGCGCCCGTCACCGTCCACCGCTCGATCCCCAGGTGCCGGCGCAACGCCTCGATGTCGTCGATCTGCGCTGCCGTCGTGTTCCCGTCCAGCAGGTCGAGCCGCTCCGTCACCAGCGGCCGGCTGCGGCCGCAGCCGCGCTGGTCGAACGTGATCGACCGGTGCCGCTCCGGGTCGATGCGGCGGCGGTGCCCCGCCCCCGCCCCGCTGCCCGGGCCGCCGTGCAGGGACAGCACCGGCGCACCGTCCGGGTGGCCCGCGACCTCGTAGTACAGCTCGTTCTCGTCGTCGACGCGCAGGTGTCCGGACCGCACCGGGATCTCAGCAGGCATCCGGGGAGACTACCGACGGGACGACGACGCCGGTCCGGCCGACACCCGGACGGTCGCGGTCAGAGCAGGAGCAGGTTGAGCGCCGCGAGCGCGACGAGCACCGTGACCAGGCGCTCGAAGAGGCGCTGGTCGACGTGCCCGATGACCTTGCGCCCGATCCACGTCCCGACGAGCACGACCGGCGCGAGCACCGCCCACAGGGCGACCGTGTCGGCGCGCACGATCCCGACGCCGACGGCGACCGGCAGCTTGATGACGTTGACGGTGAAGAAGAACCACGCCGTCGTGCCCAGGAACCGCCATTTCTCGTAGCCGGCCGCGAGGAGGTACAGGCTCATCGGCGGGCCGCCGGCGTTGGCGACCATCGTCGTGAACCCGGCGAGGCCGCCGTAGCCGAGCGTGGCGGTGCGCGTGTCGGCGCGCAGCCGGTCGCGCCACAGGTTGAGCACCAGGAGGGCGAGCAGGATCGCGCCGATCGTGCGGCGCATGACCTCGTCGCTGACCAGGTTGAGGAAGACGGCGCCGAGCGCCACGCCGACGAGCACCGGGGCGAGGAGGCGCCCGATGACCCGGAAGTCGGCGTGCCGGCGGTACGCCCAGATGGCGACGAGGTCGCCGGTCACGAGCAGCAGGAGGACGGCGCCGGTGGAGTCCTTGGCGGGGATGACGAGCGCCATCAGCGCGGCGGCGATCATGCCCAGGCCGCCGAGCGCCGTCTTCGAGAATCCGACGAGCAGCGCGACCAGGGCGGCGACGGCCCAGCCCGTCCATGGCAGTCCGGCGATCAGCGGGGCGGGTTCGAGCACCGGGGAAGCGTAGTCGCGGCGGCGCCCGGGAGCGCGCGGGCGTTCATCGCACGCGGTCGGACGCGGCGTCCACGGACGACCGGGTGCGGTGCGATGAGTCCGCCGACCACCCGGGGTCTACGTCTCGTCCGCCCCTCGTCCGAGCCAGGAGTCACGATGCGACTGCTTCTCACGTCCGGAGGCGTCCGGAACGCCACCATCCGCGACGCGCTGGTCGACCTTCTCGGTCGGCCCATCGACGAGTGCACCGCCCTGTGCATCCCCACCGCGCTGTACGGGCACCCCGCCGTCGGGCCGGGACCGAACGTGCGCGGGTTCATCTCCGGCACGAGCGACGACATGACCGGACTGGGCTGGAGGTCCGTCGGCGTGCTCGAGCTGACCGCCCTCCCGAGCATCGACGAGGACCTGTGGGTGCCGAAGGTCCGCGACGCCGACGTCCTGCTCGTCTCCGGCGGTGACTCCCTGTACCTGCACCACTGGATGCGCGAGTCCGGCCTCGCCGACCTCCTGCCCGAGCTGACCGACACCGTCTGGGTGGGCATGAGCGCCGGAAGCATGGTGCTGACGCCGCGCATCGGGCAGTACTTCGTCGAGTGGACGCCGCCGTCGGGCGACGACACCACCCTCGGCGTCGTCGACTTCTCGATCTTCCCGCACCTCGACCACCCGATGCTGCCGTACAACACCATGCCCGCCGCCGAGAAGTGGGCCGCCGGGCTCGGCAACCCGGCGTACGTCATCGACGACGACACCGCCCTCACCGTCGTCGACGGCGAGGTGGGTGTCGTCACCGAAGGGCACTGGACGTACCTCGGCGCCTGAGCGGCACGACGACGTCAGACCGTCTCGGCGCGCTTCTTCCTGGCGAACCGCGCGGGCAGGTCGGGCCCGTCCCACACCTGGATCGCGCGCCAGACGGACGCGGCGATCGGCACGGCGAGGACGGCTCCGGTGATGCCGGCCAGGACCGTGCCCGCCGTGAGGGCGAACAGGATGACCAGGGGGTGCAGGCGCAGCGTCCGCCCCATGACGACCGGCTGGAGCAGGTCGCCCTCGAGCTGGTTCACGACGATGACGATCGCCACCACGACGAGCGCCTCGACCGGTCCGACAGCCACCAGGGCGACCAAGGCCGCGAGGATGCCGGCCAGCGTGGCCCCGACCAGGGGGATGAACGCGAGCAGGAAGACCAGCACAGACAGCGGGATGACGAGGGGCACGCCCACGATCGCGAGCCCGATCCCGATGCCGACCGCGTCGACCACCGCCACGATCGCCGTCCCGCGGACGTAGCCGCCCAGCGTGCGGATCGTCGCCGCGCCGACCCGCTGCCCCCGCTCGTACCGGTGCCCCTCGAACGGGCGGAGCAGGAACTCCCACATGGCCGGGCCGTCCTTCAGGAAGAAGAACAGGACGACGATCATGATGAAGAAGCCCGCGACGAAGTCGGCGGTCTGCGAGACGCCCGCGATGGCGCCCGAGCCCACGGCGTCAGACTGCAGCAGCCCCACGGCGGACTCGCGCACGGAGGCGATCTGCTCGTCCGAGACGTCGAAGGGCAGGTCCTGCACGTACGACTGCAGGGAGTCGAAGCCGTCGAGCGCCTGGCTCTGCAGCTCGTCCCACTGGTTCGCCACCGCCCGCACGACGAGCCACACGATCCCCGCCAGGAGCGCGACGAGCGTCAGGAGCGAGATCCACGTCGCGAGGAGCGACGGCAGACCGCGGCGGCGCAGGAGCGCGACCAACGGCGAGATGGCCGCCGCCAGCACGAGCGCGATGAGGACGGGGATCACGACCAGGGTCAGGCGGGTGCCCGCGAACACCAGGACGCCCACGACCGCGATGATCGCCAGAAGCTGCAGCGAGCGCGTCCCCACGCGGCCGAAGCCGTCCGACCAGAGCCGGGAGGCGCCCCCTGCCGCCGGCGCGTCAGGACCCGCCGGTGGCCGCGCCTCCGCGACGGTCACCTCGCCGGCCGGACGGACCGGGTGCCGCGTGCGGCGACCGAACATCGCTCTCCTCCTCCGCTGGGTCCGGCGGGCGCCGGGACTGCGACGCTATGGCCCAGCGGCGCTGGTCGCGCGGCGACGACGGCCCGCCGTCGGGCCGGGTGGCCACAGGGCCACGACAATGGTGGCGACTTCGAGAGTCGTTCCGACCAGGATGACGGACATGGATGAGGTCGCGGTCGTCGTCGCCCACCGCCAGCGCGCGACCCTGCGCGTCGGCGACGTGTTCCTGAAGGTCGACGGTGATCCGTCGCACGCCGAGACCGAGGTGCGGGCGATGGCCCTGGCTCCGGTCCCGACCCCGGAGATCCTCTGGCACCGGCCGCCCGCGCTCGCGATCGCCGCCGTGCCCGGCACCGCGCTGGGCCGCCTCGGCGAACCGTCGGTCGCGTCCTCAGCGGCGTGGGCGGCGGCAGGTGCCGCCGTCCGCAGGCTGCACGAGGCGCCGTTGCCGCCATGGCCGGGGCGTCGGCTCGACGACGTCGCGGCGGAGCTCGACGCCGAGTGCGCCTGGCTGCTCGCCCAAGCCGTCCTGCCCTCCGACGTGATCCGGCGCAACCGCGAGATCGCCGAGGCTGCCCTGCGCCCGTGGGAGCCGGTGTTCATCCACGGGGACCTGCAGCTCACCCACGTCTTCGTCGACGGCGCTGAGGTGACCGGGGTGATCGACTGGTCCGAGGCCGCCCCGGGCGACGCCATGTTCGACCTCGCCATCCTGACGCTCGGTCACGAGGAACGCCTCGACGACCTGCTCGCCGGCTACGGTCCCGGTGCCGATCGTGACGTGATCCGCGCCTGGTGGTCGCTGCGCAGCCTCGTCGCGGCGCGCTGGCTCATCGAGCACGGCTTCGACCCCGACGCACCGGGGTGCGAGTTCGACGTCCTCCGAGCCCGCATGCAGGACACCTAGGACGCGTCGTCGTCCCGTTGCTGAGGGGCGCGGTACGCCATCATGCGGATCGAGACGAGAACCCCAGGGATCACGGCGCCGAGCTTGGCCGCGTACCGGGCCGGAGGATCGGCCGGGAACCACCGCGCGTACTCCTCGTTCATCCCGGGGAAGTCGTCCGGGTCCACCAGCAGCACTCCCACCTCGACGACGTCGTCGAGCGTCGCGCCGGCGGCGTCGAGGACCTCGCGACAGTTGGTCAACGCCTGGCGGGTCTGCTCCTGGATCGTCGGGCCGGCAAGAGCGCCCGTCGAGACGTCGACGCCCACCAGCCCCGACACGATGACGAACGGACCGGCCTTCACCGCCTGGGAGAACAACGGTGAGCCGGGAGCCGTGGTCGTGCTGACAGGCTCGCGCATGCTCTCCAGCCTGCGCGCGGCCTGGGCGGTTGTCCAGACTGGATGGGCGACGAGGCGACAAGGAAAGCGCGGCGACGAGGGCGAGGGCGGCAGTCTCGTCACCGCCCCTTGTCCACAGGTGTCGACGACCGTCAGGACTGCATGTCCACGAACCGCGAGTAGTGGCCCTGGAAGGCGACCGTGATGGTGTCTGTCGGGCCGTTACGGTGCTTGGCGACGATCAGGTCTGCCTCGCCCGCACGGGGGGACTCCTTCTCGTAGGCGTCCTCGCGGTGGAGAAGTATCACCATGTCCGCATCCTGCTCAATCGACCCAGACTCACGCAAATCGGACATCGCGGGTTTCTTGTCCTGGCGCTGCTCGGGACCACGGTTCAGCTGCGACAGTGCGATGACAGGGACGCCGATCTCCTTCGCGAGGAGCTTGAGCGCACGCGAGAACTCGGAGACCTCTTGCTGGCGCGACTCGACCTTCTTGCCGGAGGTCATCAGCTGCAGGTAGTCGATGACGACGAGCTTGAGGTCGTGCTTCTGCTTGAGCCGGCGGCACTTGGCGCGGATCTCGGTGAGCGACATGTTCGGCGAGTCGTCGATGAACATCGGCGCCTCGGACACCTTGCCCATCACCTTCGCGACCTTCTGCCAGTCGTCCTCGCCCATGGAGCCGTTGCGCAGCTTCTGCAGGTGCACGCGCGCCTCGGCGGAGAGCAGACGCATCGTGATCTCGTTGCGGCTCATCTCTAGCGAGAAGACGACGGACGCCTGCTGGTGCTTGATTGACGCAGCCCTGGCAATGTCAATGGCCAGCGTTGACTTGCCCATGGCAGGCCGGGCGGCGATGACGATCATCTGCCCGGGGTGCAGGCCGTTGGTGAGGCGGTCGAGGTCGGCGAAGCCGGTGGGCACGCCCACCATGCCCTCGCCGCGGTTCCCCGCAGCCTCGATCTCGTCCATCGTGCCGCCGATGATCTCGGAGAGCGGCAGGTAGTCCTCGGAGGTCTTGCGCTCGGTGACGGCGTAGATCTCGGCCTGTGCGGTGTTGACGATGCCCTCGACGTCGCCGCCGTCGGTCGCGTAGCCGAGCTGCACGATCTTGGTGCCGGCCTCGACGAGGCGGCGCAGCACCGCGCGCTCCTGGACGATGCGCGCGTAGTAGCCCGCGTTGGCGGCGGTGGGGACGCCGGCCATGAGGTCGTGGATGTACGGGGCGCCGCCGACGCGGGCCAGCTCGCCGCGCTTGGTGAGCTCCGCGACCACCGTGATGGCGTCAGCGGGCTCGCCGCGGCCGTACAGGTCGATGATCGCGTCGTAGACCGCCTCGTGCGCGGGGCGGTAGAAGTCGTTGCCGCGGATCTGCTCGACGACGTCGGCGATCGCGTCCTTGGAGAGCAGCATGCCGCCGAGCACGCTCATCTCGGCGGCGACGTCCTGAGGAGGGGTGCGGTCGAAGGTGGCGCCGGACGACGCCCCCTGATAGCCCGCTTCGAGCTCCTCGATCGACATGCTCACCCCGCTCCCCCGCCGCTGCCGGCATCCGGTCCGTCACCGGACATCGACTCCCGCTGTCAGGTCCACGTTCTACCGTGGGGCACTGACACCGCGGACGACGCTAGGCGCGCCCGCGACCCTGCGCAACGGCCACTGTGGACACACCTGTGGACAGTGCTGTGGACAGGGTGGTCGAGCCTGTGCACGGGCGGTGGACAGGCATGTGCACAACTGGGGATATCGGCTGTGTACAACTTCTGGCAGGCCGCTGACCTGCGGCTTCGCTACCCTCAGGCTGTGGAGGAAAAGAAAGTTGGGTGACGTGCACCGCACCCCCGATCCGGACCCCGGACACCCTGGCGCCACCCCTTCTTCACCGACGCCTCCCGACGGTCACACACCGGACGACGTCCCCCAGACCGTTGTCCACAGGGCCGACCGGCGCCGGATCGACCGTGACATCCTCGCCCTCGCGCTGCCCGCGCTCGGCGCCCTCGTCGCGGAGCCGCTGTTCGTCCTCGTCGACAGCGCCGTCGTCGGCCACCTCGGCACGGACCAGCTCGCGGGACTGTCGGTCGCCTCGACCCTCCTGGTCACCCTCGTGGGGCTGTGCGTGTTCCTCGCCTACGCCACCACCGCCGCCGTCGCCCGGCTCGTCGGCGCAGGCCGCACGCGCGACGCGCTGCAGTCCGGCATCGACGGCATGTGGCTCGCCCTCGGCCTCGGCGTCGTGCTCGCGGCCCTCCTCGCCGTCGGCGCGCACTGGGCGGTCGGGGCGATGGGCGCCGGGCGCGACGTCGCGGAGTACGCGGCCACGTACCTGCGCTGGTCGGTGATCGGGCTGCCCGGGATGCTCGTCGTCCTGGCGTCGACCGGCGTGCTGCGCGGTCTGCAGGACACGCGGACGCCGCTGTGGGTCGCGTCGACGGGAGCGGTCGTGAACGCGATCCTGTCGGTCGTGCTGGTGTACGGCGCGGGGCTGGGCATCGCCGGCTCGGCCATCGGCACCGCCGCGACCCAGCTCGGCATGGCGGCGGTGCTCACGGTCGTGGTGGTGCGGGGCGCGCGACGCCACCACGCGTCGC
>NZ_JBHUWC010000077.1:0-17489 GCF_042670225.1 Isoptericola sp. NPDC057191
GTCGTAGACGTTCCCGAAGTGGAGCGCCCCTAGGGGCGCGTGAACGCGACCGGGCGAAGAACGCCCCTTCCGTCTGCGGCAGCCACCAAGGTGACGACCGCAACCAAGAACTACCGAGCCCGACGCTCCAGACGGTCGATGTCCAGGAGCACCACCGCGCGACCCTCGCGACGCACCCATCCGCGCGTCGCGAAGTCCGCCAGGGCCTTGTTGACGGTCTCGCGGGAGGCGCCGACGAGCTGCGCGAGCTCCTCCTGCGTGAGGTCGTGCGCCACGCGGATGCCGTCGTCGTTGGGCTCGCCGAAGCGGGCGGAGAGGTCGAGCAGCGCCTTGGCGACGCGGCCGGGGACGTCGGAGAAGACGAGGTCGGCCAGGGTCTCGTTGGTGCGGCGCAGACGGCGGGCCAGCGCCCCGAGGAGCGTGGTGGCGACGCTGGGGTGCGCGGAGATCCACTGCACGAGGGCCTGGTGCCGCAGCTCGTAGACGAGCGCGTCGGACACGGAGGACGCCGTGGCGGTGCGGGGGCCCGGGTCGAACAGCGACAGCTCGCCGAACATCTCGCCAGGGCCGAGGATCGACAGCAGGTTCTCCCGGCCGTCGCTCGACCGGCGGCCGAGCTTGATCTTGCCCTGCGCGATGACATAGAGCCGGTCGCCGGGCTCGCCCTCGCGGAAGAGGACGTCCCCACGGGTCAGCTCGACAGGGATCATGGACTCGAAGAGCGCCTTCGTCTCCTCGGTGTCCATGTCCGCGAAGAGGGGGGCGGAGAGCACGACGGTGTCGTCCACAGGATTCCTCACGTGGTTCAGGGGCGGCCTTCCCGGTGCGGGGCCGGTCGTCCACGGGTCGTCAGCGGTGGTGTTCCAGGTCTCAGTCTGCCTCACGGCACCAAATCGCGTCGGAGTTCCGCGCCCCGGAGGCGGTGTCGGACGGCGTGGCTAGGCTCGCTGTCGTGCCGCCGACGCCGTCCTCCGCCACCACCGTCCCGCCGGGCGAGTCCCGGGTCGCCCTCGTGCGGCGGGCGCGCCGCATCGACCGTGAGCTCGCCGTGACGTATCCGGACGCGCGCGCGGAGCTGGACTTCACGACGCCGTTGGAGCTGCTGGTCGCGACGGTCCTGTCGGCGCAGACCACGGACGTGCGGGTGAACGCGACGACGCCCGCGATCTTCGCGCGCTACCCCGATGCGGCCGCCTACGCGGGTGCGGACCCGGCGGAGATGGAGGAGCTGTTCAAGCCGCTGGGCTTCTTCCGCGCCAAGACCCGGTCGGTGATCGGGCTGGGGCAGGCGCTCGTCGAGCGGTTCGACGGCGAGGTCCCGGGCCGGTTGGAGGACCTGGTGACGCTCCCCGGCGTGGGCCGCAAGACGGCGAACGTGGTGCTGGGCAACGCGTTCGGCGTCCCGGGGATCACGGTGGACACGCACTTCGGCCGGCTGGCCCGCCGGTTCGGCTGGACCGACCAGGAGGACCCGGTGAAGGTCGAGCACGAGGTGGGGGCGCTGTTCCCGAAGAAGGACTGGACGATGCTGAGCCACCACCTGGTCTGGCACGGGCGCCGGCGCTGCCACGCGCGGCGTCCGGCGTGCGGGGCGTGCCCGGTGGCGCGGTGGTGCCCGTCGTTCGGCATCGGCGAGACGGACCCGGTCGCGGCGCAGAAGCTCATCAAGCCCGGACCGCGCGGCTGACGCTCAGCCGGCGCGCTCGAGGGCGTGCTGCAGCCAGTCGGTGAGCACCTTGCCGAGCTCCTCGGGGGCCTCCTCGGGCAGGAAGTGCCCGGCGCCGTCGATGAGCTCGTACCGGTAGTCCCGCGCGAGCGCTGCGCCGTCGACGGCGGCGTACCGGGTGTCGACGAAGCCGTCGAGCGCGCCCTGCACCTGCAGCACCGGGACGTCGATCCGCTGCCGGAGCTGGGCGAGGTAGCGCCGACCGTCGGGGCGGGGCGTGGAGCGCACCATCCAGCGCAGGGACTCCATCACGGTGTGCGCGGCGAACGGGATCCGCATCACCGTGCGGTAGAGCTCGTGGGCGTCCGTCCCGAGAGGGCGGGCGGCGCCGTCGCGGAGCACGCGCGACACCTGGTCGCCGCCGGTGAGCCGGCGCTCGGGCAGCGTGGGCAGCTGGTAGGCGGCGAGCTGGCGGCGGGCCAGCGGGGTCAGCAGCTGGCGGCCCGACACGTGCACGCGCCCGGGGTGCGGGGACGCGACGGCCGCCACGCCGGCGGTGACGGCGGGCTGCAGCCGCGCCATCGCCCACGCCGTCGCACCGCCGGTGCCGTGCCCGACGACGACGGCCCGGTCGTGGCCGAGGGAGCGCACCACCCCGGCGACGTCCTGGGTGCCGGTCGGGACGTCGTAGCCCGACGGCGGCTTGTCGGACGCGCCGACGCCGCGCAGGTCCATCGCCGCGACCCGGTAGCCGGCGTCGGCGAGCTGCTCGAGCTGGTGGCGCCACGCCCACCAGAACTGCGGGAAGCCGTGCAGCAGGAGGACGAGCGGGGTGCGGCCGCCGTTCGACCGGACGGGTCCGCCCAGCACCACGTGGAACCGGGCGCCGTTGGCGGGCACGAGCTCGTGCCGCCAGGGCCCGTCCACGAGGGCGCTGGAGAAATCGCTGGAGTCCGACATCGCGGTCACCGGTCGAACCTACCCGTTGCGCCGCGCCGCAGCCCGAGGGGCGCGACGGTCAGCGCGCAGCTGCCCGCCCCGTCGCGCCCTCGCCGTCGACGTCCGCCGTGACGGACCCGTCGCCGTCGTCGCCCGGGCGGGGCTCCTTCGGCGGGTCGAACCGGTAGCCGACGTTGCGGACCGTGCCGATGAGCTGCTCGTGCTCGGGGCCGAGCTTGGCGCGCAGCCGCCGCACGTGCACGTCCACGGTGCGGGTGCCGCCGTAGTAGTCGTAGCCCCACACCTCCTGCAGCAGCTGGGCGCGGGTGAAGACGCGGCCCGGGTGCTGCACGAGGTACTTGAGGAGCTCGAACTCCTTGTAGGTGAGGTCGATCGGCCGTCCGCGCAGCCGCGCCGTGTAGCCGCCGGCGTCGATGGCGAGGTCGCCGGCCGCGATCTCCTGCGGGCCGTCGTCGACGGGGCCGCGGGCCGAACGCTCGATGACGAGCCGCAGCCGGGCCTCGACCTCGGCGGGGGACGCGTTCTCGAGCAGCAGGTCGTCGGCGCCCCACTCGTGCGTGACGACGGTCAGGCCGCCCTCGGTGAGGACGAGGACGAGCGGCACGGTGAGCCCGGTGGCATGGAGCAGCCGGCACGTGGTGCGGGCGGCGACGAGGTCGCGGCGGGCGTCGAGCATCACCACGTCGGAGTCCGGGGCGTCCACCAGGGCGGACGGCTCCATGGGCAGCACCCGGACCCGGTGGTTCAGCAGGCCCAGCGCGGGCAGCACCTCGACGGAGCCTCCCGACGCAGGCGTGAGGATCAGCAGCTCGGCCACCGGCACCTCCTCCTGGTCGTCGGACGGTCCGTTCGGCGGCGTCCGACATCCGTCCGCCAACGTACCGCGCCTGCGTGATCGGTCACACCGCAGCCGCCCCGGCCAACGACCGGTCCCCGCAGTGTCCCCCGAACCGTGTTGCGGGCGCGTTAAGGACCGTTGACCGGACTGTGTCGTGACCGGCCGGACGACCCCGCCCCGGCGCTGGTGGAGCCGCGCCGTCTGCCACACTCGTCGTCGTGACCGTGACCACCCGCGCCGTCTGGACGGCCGTCCTCGCCGCCGTCGTCGCGGCCGCCGCGTCCCTCGACGCCTTCGGGATCCTGCCCCTGACCGGGGTCTCCGCGGCCCTGGTGGTGCTCCTCGCGATCGGCTGGGCGCCGCTGCTGCGCCTGCCTGCGGCGGGCGGGACGACGGTCGTGGTGGCCGCGGCCGGCCTCGGCGCCGTCGCCGTCGCCGCCGCGACCAGGGGGGAGCCGGTGCTGCGCGACGTGCCGCTGGTGCTCGCCATGGCCCTGGTGCTCGCGTTCGTCGCAGAGATGCTGCGGCGCGGCGGCCGGCCCCGGCTGGTGGAGTCGGTCAGCGGCACGGTGACGGGCGCCGTCGTGGCCGTGTGCTGCTCGGGCTGGGTGGCGGCGGGCCGTTCGGAGGCCGGCGCGGCGCTGGTCGTGGTGAGCGCGGTCGGGCTCGCGGTGGCGTCCGCCGTGTCGGCGACGCCGGTCGCGCGCGGGTGGGCGGGCTCCCTCGTCGGCGTGGCGCTGGGCGGCGTCGCGGCCGGCGGGACGGCGACGGTCCTCCCGACGACCGACCCGGTGAGCGGCGTGGTCGCCGGTGTCGTGACGGGCCTGGTGGTGGCGGTGCTGCGCCTGCTGTTCGAGCGGCAGCCGGCCCTGACCAGCCGTCGCGCCGTCCTGGCCGCCGTCACGACGCCGGTCGCGGTGAGCGGGATCCTGGTCTTCGTGGTGGGGCGGCTCGTCGTCGCCGTCGCCTGACGGCCCTCCGGTCAGGCGGTCGCCGGAGCCTGCCGGATGGCCTCGCCCGCGAGCTCGATGCGGACGGTCTTGGCGACGAGCACGCCGCCGGCCTCCAGCGCGACGTTCCAGGTGAGTCCGTACTTCTCGCGCGCGAAGTCGGCGGAGGCGTTGAAGCCGAAGATGTCGTTGCCGAACGGGTCGCGGCGGGCGCCGCCGAACTCCGCGTCCAGCGCGATCGGGTGCGTGATGCCGCGGATGGTGAGGTCGCCGTGCAGCACGAACTTCGCCGAGGTGCCCCCCTGGCTCGTCTGGGGGAGGGCGGCGCGGCCCGGGGTGCGGCCCTTGAGGCGGGCCCAGGAGAACATCGGGTCCTCCTCGGTGCGCCACTCGAGACCGGTGCTGCGGAACTCGATGGTCGGGTAGTTCTCGACGTCGAGGAAGTCGGCGCTGCGCAGGTGCGTGTCCCGGTCCGGGTTGTGCGTGGTGAGGGTGGCCGTCTCGAGCGTCGCGGACACGGACGACTGGTGCGGGTCCTCGGCGACGTGGATGGTGGCGGTGCCCACCGGGAACTCGCCGCGCACCGGGCTGACCATCATGTGCATCGCCAGGAAGCCCAGGCGCTTGTGCGCCTCGTCGAGCAGGTACGTGCCCGCAGCCGGGATGACGAGGTCGTTCCAGGTCCGGGTGGGCGAGGTCATGGGCGGTTCTCCGGGATCGCGACGGGGGCGGCCGGCGCCCGTCGTGGCGGCGGGGGAGGGCCTCGGGACGAACGCCCGCCCCGGGCGTGGCCGGGCGGGCGTCGAGCGATTGCTTCAACATTCAATCTACGGCACCGCCCGCGCCCGGCGGGAGCCCCTCGGCGGCCGCGTGGTGCGGCTCACACCCGACGTCGGGCTGCTGGTCGGAGTCAGTACACGAGGGCCTGGGCGCCGGGGCGCAGGACCTCCTCGGCGAAGACCGCCGCACCCGCGATCCGCACCCCCGGCACGACGTCGTCCGGCCCGAGGTCGCGCCGTGCGGCGCACTGCGTGCACAGGGTGACCGTGCCGGCGGCGAGGACGGCGGCCAGCAGGTCGGCCGCGGGCGCGGCGTGCTCCAGCTCCAGGTCAGCGACCCGCCCCGGCACGGCGAACCACGCGGACTCGCCGGTCAGCCACAGGCTCACCTCCGCGCCGGCGGCGACGGCGGCCGCGGCGACGGTCAGGGCCTGGTTCGCCGCCTCCGGGCGGTCGAGACCCGACGTGGTCTTGATCACGAGCGAGCGCGCGGGGGCAGAGGTGTGAGGGGTGCTCATGGGCGGCGACCCTACTCACGTGCGCGCCGCTCGCCGCACGCGTGCCGTCGGTGCGCCCCGCGCGCCGCGTCGGCGGTGGGTGCCGACGGGGGCGGCTGGGTAGGATCGCGGCATGTCGATCAATGCTCTCGAGGCAGTGTTCACCGGTCTGCTGGTCGTCGTGTCGGTCACGATCATCTGGTTCGCCGGCTACGTCGTCTACAAGCTGTTCCAGGGCCAGCGCTGATGCCCTTCGCCTTCCCCGAGGGTCTCGCGCCCGAGGTCTACCCGCTCGCCTGGCTCGTCGGCCGCTGGCGGGGCGAGGGCGTGATCGAGTACACCGGCATCGACGAGACGCCGTTCGTGCACGACCTGGTCTTCGACCATGACGGCGGCCCGTACCTGCGCTTCGAGTCCACGCTGCGCGTGAGCTCGGCCGCGGCCGCCGACGGCGAGGGCACGGACGCGCCGGGCGACGCCGAGCCCGACACGATCTGGTCGACGGAGACCGGCTACTGGCGCGTGTCCAGCGACCGGCCCGAGGGGCTCGAGGACGACCGGCACACGCTCGAGGTGCTCGTCACCGACGCGTCGGGCCGGCTGTCCCTGTTCCTGGGCGTCGCCGGCAACGGTCGGATCGACCTCGCCACCGACTTCGTGGCCCGCACGTCCACCGCTGCCGAGGTCACCGCGGCCAAGCGGCTGTACGGGCTGGTCGAGGGGCGCCTCATGTGGGTCGAGGAGCTGGCCGCGTTCGGCCACCCGCTCGGCTCCTACGCGTCCGCCCAGCTCGACCGCGTCGAGAGCGACTGAGGGGCCGGCGATGGACTCCCCGCTGCTCGACCGGCACGGCGCGGTACCCGCCACGGGCGCCGACGCGGGCGTGGCCTGGCACTACGGCGACCCGGTGGCCGAGCAGCGCGCCCTCGCGCGCGGCGGCGCCGTCGTCGACCAGTCCCACCTGGGCGTCGTGCGGGTGGCTGGCCCCGACCGTCTGTCCTGGTTGCACTCGATCACGTCGCAGGACGTCCAGGCGCTCCCGCCGCGGACCTCCACCGAGCTGCTGGTGCTGTCGCCGCAGGGCCACGTGGAGCACGCCGCCGCCGTCGTCGACGACGGTGCCGCCACCTGGCTGATCACCGAGGCCGACCATGCCGCGCCGCTCGCCGCCTGGCTCGAGCGCATGAAGTTCATGATGCGGGTCGAGATCACCGACGCCTCCGCCGAGTACGCCGCGATCGGTGAGCCGGTCGCCGCCGAGGGCGCCGAGGGCGAGCCCGTCACCTGGTGGGACACGTGGCCGCGCGTCTCCGCGGGCGGCACCCGGTACGGCCCGCCCGAGGACGAGCACCCCGGCCTCGGCCGCCCGTGGCGGCTCGTGCTCGTGCCCCGCGCCGACCTGGTGTCCGCCGTCGCCGAGCGTGAGGCCGCCGGCTGGCGGCTCGCCGGCACCTGGGCCACGGAGGCGCTGCGCGTCGAGGCCTGGCGCCCGCGGCTCGACCACGAGGTCGACCACCGCAGCGTGCCGCACGAGCTCGACTGGCTGCGCACCGCCGTCCACCTGCACAAGGGCTGCTACCGCGGGCAGGAGACCGTCGCGCGCGTGCACAACCTCGGCCGCCCGCCGCGGCGGCTCGTGCTGCTGCACCTCGACGGCTCCCAGCACGTGGTCCCCGAGGCGGGGGCGCAGGTGCTCGTCGGCGGTGCCGAGGGGCGCGCCGTCGGCACCGTGACGACCGTCGCGCGACACCACGAGCTCGGACCGATCGCCCTGGCGGTGGTCAAGCGGTCCGTGCCCGAGGACGCCGAGCTCACCGTGGTGGGCGACGTGGGCGGGCAGCCGCTGCAGCTCGCGGCGGCGCAGGAGGTCGTGGTGCCGGGCGACGGCGTCTCGGCTGACCGGCCCGAGTCCCACGGCCCGCTGACGCGCGGGCTCACCCCGCGCGGGTCGGACGCTCCGCAGAGCCTGCTGTGACGCCCTGCTCGCCCGCCGAGGTGCCGGGGGCCGCGTGAGCCGCGACACGGGGGGCGAGGGCGGCGCGTCGGTGTCCCGGCGCGCGGGGGCCGCGGCAGGCGCGGCGGCCCGCGCGGCCCTGCGCACGCTGCCCCGGCGGATCCGCCTGCGGCAGGGCATCTCGCGCGTCCGCGTCTCGTTCTGGCCGATCGTGCAGGCCGCGCTGGCGGCCGGCATCGCCTACGGGATCGCCACCGTGGTGCTGGGGCACACGCAGCCGTTCTTCGCCGCCGTCGCCGCGTGGGTCTGCCTCGGGTTCAGCTTCGACCGGGACCTGCGCAAGGTCGCGGAGGTCGCGGCCGGTGTGGCGCTCGGTGTCGGCCTGGGTGACGTCATGGTGCACGTCATCGGCTCCGGGTGGTGGCAGATCGCCCTGGTGATGGCGGTCTCGGCCACGATCGCCCGGTTCATCGACCGGGGCCCGCTGGTGACGATCCAGGCGGGGGTGCAGGCGGGTGTCGTGGTGGGCCTGCCCGCGTCCGTCGCGACGAACGGCGCGTTCGGCCGCTGGACGGACGCCCTCGTCGGTGGCGGCGTCGCGCTCCTCGTGGCCCTGCTGACCCCGGGCGACCCGCGGCGCCGCATCCGCGCGCTGGCCCTGGACGCGACGCGGGAGCTCGCGCTGACCCTGGAGTCGGTCGCGCGCGGGCTGCGCGACGGCGACCCCGACGAGCTGGCCGCGGCGCTCGTGCGCGGGCGGGCCGCGGAGAAGGTCCTGGAGGACTGGCAGGAGGTGGCGCGCACCTCGGACGACATCGCCAAGGTGAGCGTCAACCGGCTGCTGCGCGCGGAGATCACCCGCCTCGCCGCGCAGGCCGTGCTGGTGGACCGCGCCATGCGCAGCGTGCGCGTGCTCGCCCGGCGCGCGCCCGCCACCCTGCGCTCCCTGGGCGCGCTCCACGACGACGGCGACCATCGCGTGGCCACCGCGCCGCTGTCCGGCGGGCTCCCGCCGCCACCCGAGGTGGACCCCGTCACCGACCCCGTCGCGGACCTCGTCGTCCGCCTCGGGCACGGCGTGCGGCTGCTCGCGGCCGGGCTGGGCTCGGGCTCCGGGCTGGGAGAGGCGCGAGACGCGCTCCGCGACGTCGCCCGCGACATGGACCCCCGCACCGTGGGCGAGGGGCACTGGCAGGTGCAGTCGCTGGTGCTGCTGCTCCGCTCGCCCGTCGTCGACCTGCTGGAGGCCTCGGGCGTCCCGCCCGAGGAGGCGCGTACCGCCCTCCCGGAGATGTGACGGCGAGGTAGTCAGCACCCCCGCGAGGTAGTCAGCACTCCCGCGAGGTAGTCGGGACCCTCGCGAGGTAGTCAGCACCCCCGCGAGGTAGTCAGCGTGTCTCGACGACGTCCGTGTCGTCGGCCAGGAGCTGGTGCGTGAGCTGCTCGACGAGCTCGTCGACCTCGGGCTCGTCACCGCCGGGCCACTCGGCCACGTACTCCCGCAGCCGCCGCCGCTCGGCCTCGCGGATCTGCTCGGCCTCGACGTCCCCGGCGGGCGTGCTGCGCACGGTGTCGCCGTCGACCTCCACCATCCCTCGGGCGGCCAGCCCGGCGGCGACCTCGCGCACGGTGTCCTGAGAGGTCTCCGTGCGCTCCGCCATGAGACGCACCGACCGGGTGCCCTTGAGCGACACGCGCGTCACCATCCAGGCCTCCTCCGGCGTCAGGTCGGAGTCGCGCTCGATGACCTCGTAGACGCGCAACGGGTCGAGCTTGCCCACCCGGCGCCACAGGATCAGCCGCAGCTCGTCGAGGGAGGTGCGGGCGGAGCCCAGCCCGAACGACCCGCCGGCCGCCTGCCCCGCGCTGCCGGGGCCGTCCCCGCGGGTGGCGCTGCGCAGCTCGACCTCCGGCAGGAGCCAGGTCAGCAGGAACGCGAGCACGGCCACCGGCACGGCCCACAGGAACACGATGTGGAGCGCGCCCGCGTAGGCGTCGAGGAACCAGTTCTGCACCTCGGGCGGGCACTGCACGAGGGCCTGGGTGGACGCGGCGAGCGCGCCGGGGCTGCACGGTCCCTGAGCGGCCGGCGGGATCCCGGTGATCAGCTCGTCCCCGAGGCGGTTGGCGAAGATGGTGCCGAAGACGGCGACCCCGACCGACGATCCGATGGTGCGGAAGTAGGTGGCGCCCGACGTCGCCGTGCCGAGGTCCTTGTAGTCGACGGCGTTCTGGACGGCGATCACCAGCACCTGCGTGACCATCCCCAGCCCCGCGCCGAGCACGAACATGCTCAGGCCGGCCTGGAGCGTCGTCGTGTCCCTGCCCATGAGCGAGAGCAGGTAGAGGCCGCACGACGTGATCGCCGTCCCGAGGATCGGGTAGATCTTGTACCGCCCGGTGCGGGAGATGAGCTGCCCGGAGCCGATGGACGTGAGCAGCATGCCGAGCATCATCGGCGTCATCTCGAGGCCGGACTCGGTGGGGGTGGAGCCCTTGACCGTCTGGAGGTACAGCGGCAGGTACGTGATCGCGCCGAACATCGCGAAGCCCACGACGAACCCGACGACCGCGGAGACGGTGAACACCCTGCTGCGGAAGAGGTGCAGCGGCAGCACGGGCTCGGGGGCGCGCCGCTCGACGACGACGAACGCGACGATCCCGAGGACGGCGGCGGCGATCATCACCCACACGGCGACGGAGTCCCAGGGCCAGGTGCTGCCGCCGAGGCTGGTGACGAGCACGATCGCCGTCGAGACCGTGGCGAGCAGGATGATGCCCGCGTAGTCGACCTTGGGCTTGCGGCCGGCCTCGATGTGGGGGAGCACGGAGGCGACGACGAGCAGCGCGACCACGCCGATGGGGATGTTGATGTAGAACACCCAGCGCCAGTCGAGGTTGTCGACGAAGAACCCGCCCAGCAGCGGGCCGGCGACGGACGAGACGCCGAAGACGGCGCCGAAGAAGCCCTGGTACTTGCCGCGCTCCCGGGGCGGGACGACGTCGCCGATGATCGCCTGGGACAGCACCATGAGCCCGCCGCCGCCCACGCCCTGCACGGCGCGCCAGGCGATGAGCTGGCCCATCGTCTGCGAGGTGCCGGACAGGATCGAGCCGACGAGGAAGATGAGGATGCAGGCGATGAACAGCGCCTTGCGGCCGTACAGGTCGCCGAGCTTGCCCCACAGCACCGTGGTGGCGGTGCTCGCCAGCATGTAGGCGGTGACGACCCACGACAGGTGCTCCGCCCCGCCGAGGTCGGACACGATGGTCGGCAGCGCCGTCGCGACGATCGTCTGGTCGAGCGCGGCGAGGAGCATGGCCAGCATGAGCCCGCCGAAGATGGCGAGGACCCGGCGCTGCGGCAGCGCCTGCGGCTCGGCGGTCGGTGCAGTCGGTGCGGCCATCGGTTGCCCTCCTCGGTGGGCGGACGGCGACGTCCGCGGGGGTGGAGCATGCGTCCCGCTTCGCAGGTTCGCACGGTGACGCCGGACTGCGCGCGCCGAACACGGGATCTCGCATGGGCGGCGCGCGGCGCGCGGCGCGCGGCACGCCGCCCGGTGCCCAGGTGGTGGTGCTCGTGCAGCACCTGTTGTCGCCGAGTAGTTGATGAGATACAGTACTTGTCGTGATGCAGCGAGACGAACCTTCGACGGCGGACGACGCGTTCTCCGCCGACCTGCTGCGGGGCCACACCGACACGATCGTGCTCGCGACGTTGCGTCGCGGGGACCGCTACGGCTTCGAGATCTACAAGGCGATCCGGGACGCCACGGGCGGCGCGCACGAGATCAAGGAGGCCACGCTCTACGCGACGTACCGCCGGCTGACCAAGGACGGCCTGGTCGAGGCCTACTGGGGCGACGAGTCCCAGGGCGGGCGCCGCAAGTACTACCGGATCACCGACGCCGGCCACGCCGTCTACCGGCGCAACGTCGCCGCGTGGGTCGCCACCCGGGACGTCATCGACTCCCTCCTCCGCACGGACAGCTCCGGCGCAAACAGCTCCAGCACAGACAAGGACACCCCCCGATGACCACCGTCCACCGCCTCCTCGACGACGCGTTCGCCGGCGTCGAGCCGTCCCCCGAGGTCCAGGACCTCAAGGAGGAGATCCGGGCGAACCTCGAGGCCCGCGCCGCCGAGCTGCAGGCCGGCGGTGTCACGCCGGACGACGCGGCCCGCCGCGCCTTCGACGAGCTGGGAGACGTGCGCGCCCTCGTCGCCGACGCGCAGGCGGACGTCGCCGCGCAGACCGGCGGCGCGCCGCGCACCCCGATGCAGGAGGCGTTCGCCGTCGCCCAGCAGCAGCGCGTGCGTCCGAAGCCCCGCTTCGTCCTCGGCGTCGTCCTCGCGTCGCTGGTGTTCGTGGCGCTCGTGGCCGTCGCCGTGCTGGCCGCGCTCGACGTCGTCGCGCTGCCCGCCGTGGTCGTCGCCGCCTTCCTGCTCACGGCGTCCAGCGCCGCCGGGTTCGTCGTCGGGTCGTCCCTCTCGCAGGAGACGACGACGAACCACCCGATGCCGTCGCGCCGCGCGGGTGGCTACTACCTCGCCACGGGGCTCACGGTCTTCGCGCTGCTCCTGGCGGCGTTCGTGCCGCTCGGGGTGTTCGCGTCGTGGGTGTACGTCGTCGCGGCGGGGCTCTTCGTCGTGGGCGGTGTCCTGTTCACGATGCTGGGCGTCACCCAGACCAACCGGAAGAAGGCGTGGGTGCGGGACGTCGCGCGCGCCCACGTCTCCGGCCACCACTACGACCGGTTCGAGCACGACCCGGTCGCCGCGGCACGGTTCGGCGTCTACACCGTCGTCATCTGGCTGGTGGCGTTCGTCGTGTTCGTCGTCCTCGGGATCACGGTCGGCTGGGCCTGGTCCTGGCTGACGTTCGTCGTCGCCCTCGCGGTGATGATGCTCGTCCTCGCGCGGATGCTCTTCATGTCGCAGGACGAGCGGCCGCACGACCAGCAGTGACGCAAGAACGGTCCCGGGCGACTGCCATCGCCCGGGACCGGTGGCTCGGGTCCGGTGCACGACCGCACCACGAGACGCACTCCCACCCTAGGGCGTGCGCCGGACCCTCCGACCGGCTGGGACCAGCCGGACGAACCCGCAAGGAGGAAGCATGCCCACGACCCCGCAGGGGTCCGTGCCGCCGACCGACGTGTCGATCGACGTGCACGGCCTGACCAAGACCTACGGCTCCGGCCGCGGCGCCCGCACCGTGCGCGCGCTCGACGGCCTGGACCTCACCGCCGCGCACGGCAGCGTGCTCGGCCTCCTCGGCCCGAACGGCGCCGGGAAGTCCACCACCGTGAAGATCCTCGCCACGCTGTCGCGACCTGACGCCGGCACGGCCCGCGTGGCCGGGCACGACGTCGTGGCCGACCCCGGGGCCGTGCGGCGCGCCATCGGCTACGTGGCGCAGCGCCCCGTGACCGACCCCATGGCCACGGGACGGGAGAACCTCGTGCTGGCCGGGCGGCTGCAGGGCCTGCGGGCGCGTGAGGCCCGGTCGCGTGCCGACGAGCTGCTCGAGCGGTTCGGCGTCGCGCACGCCGCCGACCGCCTGGTCAAGACCTGGTCGGGCGGGATGGCGCGCAAGCTGGACGTCGCCGTCGGCCTCGTGCACCGGCCGCAGGTGCTGTTCCTCGACGAGCCCACCACCGGCCTCGACCCGGAGGCCCGTGCCGCGATGTGGGCCGAGATCGAGCGGATGGCGCTCGGCGACGGCATGACGATCCTGCTCACCACGCACTACCTGGACGAGGCCGACCGGCTCGCCGACCAGGTCGTCATCGTGGACGCGGGCCGTGTGGTCACCGCCGGGACGCCCGACGCCCTGAAGGACGAGCTGCGCGGCGACGGCGTCACCGTCGAGCTCGACGACGACGCCGCGGCGTCGGCCGCCGTCCCCGTGGCGGCGCGCGTGCCCGGCGTCGTCGACGTCACCGCCGACGGGCGGACGCTGCGGGCGCGCGCCGACGCGGGCGCCACCGCCCTGCCGACGCTGCTCACGGCGCTCGACGCCGCCGGCCTCGGCGTGCGGGCGGCGGGGCTGTCGCGCCCCACGCTCGACGACGTCTACCTGCGGCACACCGGCCGCAGCCTGGAGGCCGCCAACCGTGCGGCCGGCACCGCGACGGGAACCGCCGGCGACCGTGCCGGCGCCGAGGCCACGGAGGTGGCGGCATGAGCACCCTGACGACCGACCCGACCACGGCGCGCCGCAGCCCCCGCACCACGCCCGGCCGCACGGGCGTGCTCACGCAGGTCCGGCTCCTCACCGCGCGGCAGGCCAAGCAGGGCATGCGCATCCCCGTGTTCATGGTGATGAACCTGCTGCAGCCGATGATCTGGCTGCTGCTGTTCGGGCAGCTCTTCCGGTCCGTCATCGAGATCCCGGGCTTCGCCGGCGGCGCCGACGTCAGCTACCTCGAGTACCTCACGCCCGGCGTCGTCATGATGACCGCGATGGGGGGCGCGGCGTGGGCCGGCACCACCTTCGTGCAGGACATGGAGCGCGGCGTCATGGACCGCTTCCTCGCGTCCCCGACCAGCCGTGGGGCGCTGCTCGCGGCGACGATGGCGTGGTACTCGCTGCTCGGCTGCGCGCAGGCCCTGGTGGTCGTGGGCGTGGCCTGGCTCGGTGGCGCCCGGTTCCCGGGCGGCGTCGGCGGCGTGCTGGTGATGCTCGTGGCCGTCGCGCTGCTGAGCTGCCTCTTCGCCGCGCTGTCCGGGGCCGTGGCGCTGCTCACCCGGCAGCAGGAGGCGCTCATCGGCGTGTCCCAGCTGCTCACCATCCCGCTGATGTTCCTGTCCTCGGCCGTGATGGACCCGGCCCTCGCGCCGGACTGGATCGCCACGGCGGCCCAGGTCAACCCCTTCGACTGGGCGGTCGTCGTCGCCCGGGAAGCCCTCCAGGGCTTCGCCGACCCCGGCACCGTGTGGCTGCACCTGGGGCTGCTCGCCGCCGCCGTCGCCGTCCTGGGCGGCCTCGCGTCCCTGGCGTTCCGCGCCTACCGGCGCGCCATCTGACCTGCCGAGGTAGTACGAGACCTGCCGAGGTAGTTCGCCCACGACGTGGCGCACTACCTCGGCAGGTCTCGCACTACCTCGGAAATGGGGGGACTACCTCGGCAGTTCCGGGACTACCTCGGTGCGGGGCGTCTGTTCCGGCCGGGCCGCGAACGGTACGGTCATCGGTCATGGAGGTCTCCGTCAGCGCGCTGCGCGCCGAGCTGAAGTCGTGGATCGAGAAGGCTCGTGCAGGCGAGGAGGTCGTCATCACCGAACGGGGGGTGCCCGTCGCCCGTCTGTCCGGGGTGGAGACGGCGGACCTCGTCGCGGGACTGGTCCGGGACGGCCTGCTGACGCCCGCCGCGACCGAGCGGCCCGTGCACGCCGTGCCCGACGCCGACGGCGCCGGGAGCGGTGCCGGCCGGCCGGCCGCGCGCCCGGCCGCCCGGCAGACGTCGCGCATGTCCGACCTCGTGCGACGCATCCGGCGCTGAACCGCCCGCCCCCCGCAGGACCCCCGACCCGGACGGAGCAGGATGGCCCTCGTCTACTTCGACGCCAGCGCGCTGGTGAAGCTGTGCGTGCACGAGCCGGGCTCGCGCCTGGCGAGCGCGCTGTGGAACCGCGCCGACGTCGTCGTGAGCTCACGCATCGCGGACGCCGAGGTCCGGGCGGCGCTCGCCGCCGGAGAGCGGGCAGGCGTGCTCGACCCGCTCGCCCGACGCCGGGGCGCGGCGCTCTGGGACGAGCTGAGCGCCGGCCTCCACACCATCGAGGTGACGCCCGACGTCTCCGCGCGCGCCGCCGACCTGCTCGCGGCGAGCCCCGTGCCGATGCGCGCCGCCGACGCGCTGCACGTCGCCAGCGCGCTCGCCGTCGCGCACGAAGACACCGTCGTCGCCGCGTGGGACGAGCACGTCGCGGGCGCCGCCCGCTCCCGCCGGCTCCGCGTCCTGCCGTAGTCCTCCCGTAGGCTCGGGCGGGTGATCTCCGCCGCCATCGGGTCCCTCCAGTACTTCCTGCTCATCGCGCTCGCGGTCGTGGTGTTCGTGGTGCAGCTCGTCGCCTTCCTGGACGCCGCCCGCCGCCCCGCCCGCGCGTTCGTGTCGGAGGGCAAGCTGACCAAGAACATCTGGCTGCTCATCCTCGGCGTCGCGGCCCTGATCGGGCTGTTCGGGCTGCCGCCGATGCTCATGACGGCGGGATCGTTCTTCAACGTCATCGCCACGGCCCCGGCGATCATCTACTGGGTGGACGTGCGTCCCAAGATCCAGTCCTACGGCACCGGTGGGGGACGCCGCCCGCAGGGCCCGACGGGCGGCTGGTGACGTGGCGGACGAGCTGACGGCACCTGCCGTGCCGACCTCCGTCGCGCCCGTCGCCCGCGGCGCGGTGCCGCTCGCCGAGGTGGTCCGCGGCGACCTCGTCGAGTCCGTGCACCTGGGGCACCTCGTGGTGCTCGGGCCGGACGGCGACGTGCGGCTCGCCCTGGGGGAGCCGACGACGACGATCTGGCCGCGGTCGTCCGTGAAGCCACTGCAGGCGCTCGCCATGCTGCGCTCCGGGCTCGACCTGCCCGACCGGCTCCTCGCGCTGGCCGCCGCCAGCCACAGCGGCGCGCCCGAGCACCTGGCCGCGGCGCGCGAGATCCTCGCGGGTGCGGGGCTCGACGAGTCCGCGCTGCGCAGCACGCCGGACCTGCCGCTCGGCCGCGCCGAGGCGCTCGCCTGGCAGGAGGCCGGCCGCAAGCCGGAACGCATCGCGCAGAACTGCTCCGGCAAGCACGCCGCCATGCTCGCCACCTGCGTCGCGGCCGGCTGGGACACGGCGTCCTACCTGGACCTCGCGCACCCGCTGCAGCGGGTCGTGCGCGACGTCGTCGTCGAGGTGACGGGCGACGACGAGCCCCACGTCACCACGGACGGGTGCGGCGCCCCGCTGTTCTCCACCAGCGTGCTCGGCCTGGCGCGGTCGTTCGGCCGCCTCGCGGCGGCGGCGGCGGCCACGCCCGACGGCGGTGACGCAGGCCGCGTCGCGCGGGCGATGGCCGGCTACCCCGAGATGGTCGCGGGCCGCGGCCGCGAGGACACGCTGGTCATGACGGCCGTGCCGGGCACGATCGCGAAGATCGGTGCCGACGGCGTGTGCGCGGCGGGCCTGCGCGACGGCTCCGCCGTCGCGTTCAAGATCCTCGACGGTGGCGACCGGGCGCGTCCGGCGATCCTCGCCGCCGCCGTCCGGGCCGCGGGTGCGGGCGGCGTCACGGGGGCGGACCTCGCCGCGCTGGACGTCGTGGGCGCGACGCCGGTGCTCGGCGGCGGCCTCCCGGTCGGCGCGGTGCGCCCCGCCTTCCGGGTGGACGGCGCGTGAGGGCGGTCGTGCAGCGCGTGACCCGCGCGAGCGTCACGGTGGACGGCGAGGTGGTCGGGGCGATCGACCGGCCCGGGCTGCTCGCGCTGGTCGGGGTGACGCACGAGGACGGCGCGGCGGACGTGGCGACGGTCGCCCGCAAGATCGCGGAGCTGCGCATCCTGCGCGACGAGCGCTCCGCGGCCGACGCGGGCGCCCCCGTCTTGGTGGTCAGCCAGTTCACGCTCTACGGCGACACGCGCAAGGGGCGGCGTCCGACCTGGAACGCGGCCGCCCCCGGCCCGGTCGCGGAGCCGCTGGTGGACGCCGTCGTCGCGGACCTGCGCGCCCGCGGGCTCGAGGTCGCGACGGGGCGGTTCGGCGCCGACATGGCCGTCGACCTCGTCAACGACGGCCCCGTGACCATCCTGGTCGAGACCTGACGCTGTGAGCGGGCGGTTGGCCCCGTCTCACGACGAGAC
>NZ_JBHUWC010000078.1:0-17397 GCF_042670225.1 Isoptericola sp. NPDC057191
GCCCTCGGCGGCAGCAGCTTCCGGCCGGGGTACGTGACCCCGCTGTACCGGGAGCTGCTGGCCGGGTGACCTGCCGTCAGAGGTAGCGCAGCGGGTCGAACTCGTCGAGCGGGATGATCCGGACGCGCGGGAGCGACGTGGTGAAGGCGTCGGCGTCGCCCTCGAGGTCGAACATCTCCAGCCCGCGCTCCGTGAGCTGCGTGAACTGCCCGTTCACGAACTCGCGGAAGGCCAGCAGACCGACGCGGCGCTCGTCGCCGAGCAGCGCCTCGATCTGCGGCAGGAAGTCGCCGTCGTGGCTCGCGAGGAGCACGTCGCCGTCGCGGTCCGCCAGCGCCTCCAGCGTGCGCTGGATGCCGACGTCGACCACCTTCTCCGTGCCCGACGACGCCAGCGGGATGGGCTTGTAGCCCATGGCCAGCAGCGCCTGCACGAACGCCATCGGCATCTGCCCGCTGCTCGCGTTGAGGAAGAACAGCGGGACGACGTCCTGCTCCCACAGCTTCTGCGCGAACGTCGAGATGCGGTCCCAGCGCGGCCGCTCCTCCGGGTTCGGCCGCCGGCCCAGCACGTTCATGCCGAGCGTGGCGTCGATGTTCTCGCCGTCGACCAGGAGGTAGGTGCGGCGCGCAGCGGGCTCGACGGGGGAGGGCACGCTCGCCGGGCCCGGGGCGGTGAAGGCGGGGGACATGCTCCTCAGCGTATCGGCACCACCCGCCCCGCCGAGGTAGTTCCGGAAGTGCCGAGGTAGTTCCGGCCCGCAGAACTACCTCGGCTGGGGTTGAACTACCTCGGCGAGGTTCGAACTACCTCGGCTGGGGTGGGACTACCTCGGCAAGGCTGGAACTACCTCGGCAGGGGTCAGGCCTGGCCGGTCGAGGGGTTGATCTGCGGTGCCGGGGCGCTGCCGGCCTTGAGCGCGGCGAGGCGGGCCTCGAGCTCGATGTCGGCGTCCGACGCCTCCAGCTCGGCGAACTGGGCGTCCAGGGACGACGCGGCGACCTCCGCCTGGCCCATCGCCATCGCCTCTTCGCGGCGGACGGTCTCCTCGAAGCGGGAGATCTCGCTCGTCGGGTCGAGGACGTTGATCGAGCTGATCGCGCCCTGCACGGTCTGCTGCGCCTGGGCCGCCTTCTGGCGGGCCACGAGCTGGTCGCGCTTGGACTTCAGCTGGCCCAGCTTGTCCTTCATGGCGGCGAGGCCGGCCTTGAGCTTCTCCACGGTGACGCGCTGCTGCTCGATCATCGGCTGGGCGGTGCGCACCTCCGTCTCGGCGTCGAGCTGCTTGCGCAGCGCCACCTTGGCGAGGTTGTCGAACTTGTCGGCGTCGACCGGGTTCCCGGCGGCGCGGTACTCGTCGGCCTTGCGCGACGCGGCGAGCGCCTTCGTGCCCCACTCGCTCGCGGCGGCGACGTCCTCGTTGTAGTCCTGCTCGGCCAGGCGCAGGTTGCCGATCGTCTGGGCGATGGCCTGCTCGGCCTCGGCGATGTTGCTCGTGTAGTCGCGCACCAGCTGGTCGAGCATCTTCTGCGGATCCTCGGCGCGGTCCAGCAGCGCGTTGATGTTCGCCTTCGCGAGCTGGCTGATGCGCCCGAGGATGCTCTGCTTCTGCGTCATGGTCGTGCTTCCTTCCGTCGCCCTGCTGAGGTGATGTTCGAGGTCACGTGCCTGCCAGAACGCCTGCCGCCCTGGCCGAGTTCCGTCGGGGCAGAAGCCTCCCCGGCGCCAGCCTCCGTCAGAACCTGCCGCCCCGCGAGCGCCCGCCGCGGCCGCCTGCCCCACGACCCGCCCCGCCGCCGCCGAACCCGCCGCCGCCGAAGCCTCCGCCGAACCCGCCGCCGTAGCCGCCGCGGCGACGCCCGCCACCGAGCCCGCCACCGAGCCCGCCGCCGATGCCACCCCCGGAGCCGCGCAGGACGGAGTCGAGCAGGATGCCGCCCAGCACCATCCCGCCCACGTTGGACCCGCCCGGGCGGCCGCCCTGGCCCATGTCCCACGACGCGGTGTCCTGCTCCGCGGCACGTGCTGCCTGCGCCGCGTACCGCTCGGCCTGCTGCGCGCGCTCCAGGGCCGCCGCCGGGTCCTGCGCCTGGAGCGACCGCGCCTCGGCGACGAGGCGTGCGGCCTCGGCGAGCCGGGTCCGTGCCTCGGGCCCGACGGCGCCGCGACGGGTGTCGACGTAGTCCTGCGTCGCACGGACCTGCGACTCCGCGCGACCCAGCGTGTCGCGCAGGAGCGCACGGGCGCGGGCGTCGGACTCCGCCTTCTCCCGGGCGGGCGCGAGCGCGGCGTCGAGCGCCGCCTCCGCCGCGGTGAGGCGGTGCAGCGCAGCGAGCGGGTCGCCGCCGGTGCGGGCGTCGCGTGCCTGCGCCATCGCCGCCTGCGCCTCCGTCAGCGCGGCCGTCACGGCGCCGCCGTCCGCCCCGCCGTCCGGACCGCCGTCCGGCTCGGTGCCGGCGGGGGCGAGCCGGGCCGCGTCGGCCACGTCCTGCCCGATCGAGGCCAGCCCCTTGTCGAGGTCTGCTCCCGCCGACGCGAGCTCCGCGCCGGCGCGGTCGACGGCGTCGAGCAGGGTGGCGGCCTGGCCGAGGGCGTTCTGCGCCGCCCGGAGGTGCGCGACTGCCGTCGCCCGGGTGCGGCCGGTGAGCGCGGCGCGCCCGGTGGCCACCGCCTCCCGCGCGTGCGCCACCAGGGCCGTCGCCTGGTCGGGATTGGCCCGGACCGACGCCAGCGCCGACGTCGGGTAGGTCGCCGCGAGCCCGGCGAGGGTCTCGCGCGCGAGGGGGACGCGGGCCTCGATCTCGCCGGCGCGCTGCTCGGTCTCGTCGAGCAGCTCGGGCGCGCGCTGCTGGAGGGCTCGTAGCTCGTCGAACGCGTCGGTCTGCGCGTCCAGCGACGTGCCGGCGCGCTCGCACAGCCGCAGGATGCCGGTGAGCAGCTCGCGCCGGCGGGGCTCGTCCTCGGGCTGGTCGTCGTCCAGCTCCTGGCGCAGCCGGAACGCCTGCGCGACGTCGCCCTTGGCGGCCTCGAGCGCGGAGGCGAACTCGGTGGTGGCCTCCAGCCCGAACTCCGCCTGCGCGAAACCGAGCTCCTGCTCCGAGGTGCGCACGGCGTCGTCGATGCCGACGAGGGCGGCGCCGACGCGACGCTCGAGCTCGTCGGTCGGCAGGGCGGCGGTGTCGTCCGCCGGGGCGGCCGGGCCGGTCCGGGCCCCTGCGGCGCGGCGCGAGCGGAACCAGAGCCAGCCGCCCACGAGGACCAGGGCGAGCACCCCGAGGCCGAGGACGGTGCCCCAGGGCACGCCCCCGCCGGACCCCGAGGTCGCGCCGGTGCGCACGGTGTCGGCCGCCGCGACCGCCGCGCCGGCCCAGTCGCCGTCGCGCAGGTGGTCCTCGACCGTCTCCTCGACGGCGTCGAGCTGGGCGTCCGTGACACCGGCGTTGTTGTCCACCGACAGGCCGTAGACCTCGTCCTCGGTCGCGACGGCGAGCAGGAGGTCGTCCGCGCCCAGCGCCGCGTGGTTCGCGGTGGCGTTGGCCCAGCTGGGGCCGTCGGCGCCGTCGAACGAGTCCACGTACACCACGAACAGCTGGTAGGGGGTCTCGTCCGCGAGGCTGTCGAGCGCGGACTGCACCTCGGCCTCGTCACCGGCGTCGAGCACGCCCGCGGCGTCGGTGATCTCGTCGTCGAGCTGGGTCAGGGGAGGGACGGCGGAGGCGCTCGTGGCGGGCAGCGTCGCGCCGGCGAAAGCCAGCAGGACGGCGGCCGCGCACGCGCCGACGGCCGCGACGCCGCGGCGTCGACCGGCGGGAACAGGGGGATGCACGACCCGATCGTGTCGCGCCGACCCGGGCGACGCAATCGCGGTCCGGGTGCGACGGACGATCCACGGCGACGAGCGACGAGGACCGTCGATCCGCGAGACCGGCCCGGCCACCAGCACCGAGGTCAGGCCACGGTGTCCAGGTCCTCCGCGTCGAGGATGCGGTACGCGTACCCCTGCTCGGCGAGGAACCGCTGCCGGTGGGCGGCGAAGTCCTGGTCCACGGTGTCCCGGGCGACCACGGCGTAGAAGTGCGCCGTCCGCCCGTCGGCCTTGGGGCGCATGACGCGGCCCAGCCGCTGCGCCTCCTCCTGGCGGGACCCGAACGAGCCGGAGACCTGGATCGCGACCGACGCCTCGGGCAGGTCGATGGAGAAGTTCGCCACCTTCGACACCACGAGCCGGCTGATCTCGCCGGAGCGGAACGCCTCGAACAGCCGCTGGCGCTCGCGGACCGTCGTCGCGCCCGTGATGAGCGGCGCGTCGAGGTGCGCGCTGAGCTCCTCGAGCTGGTCGAGGTACTGGCCGATGACGAGCACCTGGTCGTCCGGGTGCTGCGCCACGATCCGCTCGACGACACGGTTCTTGCCCGGCGCGCAGGCGGCGAGACGGTACTTGTCCTCGGGCTCCGCTGTCGCGTACAGCATCCGCTCGTGCTCGGGCAGCGTGAGGCGCACCTCGACGCAGTCGGCCGGCGCGATGTAGCCCTGCGCCTCGATGTCCTTCCAGGGCGCGTCGTACCGCTTCGGCCCGATGAGGCTGAACACCTCGTCCTCGCGCCCGTCCTCCCGCACCAGGGTGGCGGTGAGGCCGAGGCGACGACGCGCCTGCAGGTCCGCCGTCATGCGGAAGATGGGCGCGGGGAGCAGGTGCACCTCGTCGTAGAGGACGAGGCCCCAGTCGCGCGCGTCCAGCAGCTCGAGGTGGCTGTACACGCCCTTCCGCTTCGTGGTGAGCACCTGGTACGTCGCGATCGTGACGGGCTTGATCTCCTTGCGGGAGCCCGAGTACTCGCCGATCTCGTCCTCGGTGAGGGTGGTGCGTCGCACCAGCTCGTCGCGCCACTGGCGGGCGCTGACCGTGTTGGTCACGAGGATGAGGGTGGTGGTGCCGCTCTTCGCCATCGCGCCCGCGCCGACGATCGTCTTGCCGGCGCCGCACGGGAGGACCACGACGCCGGAGCCGCCGTGCCAGAAGCCGTCCACCGCCTGCGCCTGGTACGGGCGCATCTCCCACTCCTTGGGCTCCTCCGTGGGGGTCCGCGGGTGGGTGGGGGAGGCGAGCGCGATCTCGTGCTTCTCGCCGTCGACGTACCCGGCGAGGTCCTCCGCGGGCCAGCCGAGCTTGACCAGCACCTGCTTGAGGTGGCCGCGCTCGGACGGGTGCACGACGACGGTCTGCTCGTCGATCCGGTCGCCCACCAGCCCGGCGGTGCGCTTGGACTTCAGCACCTCCGCGAGCACCGCGCGGTCGCTGGCCTCCAGCACGAGCCCGTGCGTCGGGTGGGTCGCGAGCGTGAGCCGGCCGTAGCGGCCCATCGTCTCGGCGACGTCGACGAGCAGGGCGTGCGGCACCGGGTAGCGGGAGTACTCGATGAGCGTGTTCACGACCTGCTCCGCGTCGTGCCCGGCGGCGCGCGCGTTCCACAGCCCCAGGCTCGTGAGCCGGTAGGTGTGCACGTGCTCCGGCGCACGCTCCAGCTCCGCGAAGGGCGCGATGGCGCGGCGCGCGTCGTCGGCGCGGGGGTGGTCGACCTCCAGCAGGATGGACTTGTCGCTCTGCACGATCAGCGGACCGTCGGTCATGCGGTTCCTTCCGTCAGCCTGCCGGGCACTGCCGAGCACGGGTCGCGATCGGTGTCCGGCATCCAGGCGTTCCTAACACCGTGCTCGGCGGTTTCTGTTCCGGCTCAGCCGTCCGCCGGCTCGACGGCGGCGATGCGGTGCACGGCGACGGTGAGCTCCGCCTCCCGTGCCGGGTCCAGGGCGCGCAGCCGACCGCCGTCGAGCCGCAGCGGCCGCAGCGCGCGCCGCTCCAGCGTGCCCGACGCGCCGACCATCTCGATCCAGACGAGCCGGCCGTCGCGCAGGGCGTCGTGCAGGGTGGCGAGCGCGTCCCCGGGCTCGATGGTGCGGCGCCGTCCTGCGCCGTCGGGGCGTGGCGCCGGAGGGCCGGCCGCCGGGGCAGGTCCGGGCCGGCGCCCGGCGAGGCGGTCCACCGCCGTCTCGTCGCTCGAGTCCGCGGCGCGCAGCCGGGCGACCAGGTGCGCGCGGGCGTCGTCCGTCGTCACCTCCGGCTCGGCCGACGGCCCGCGGCGCGCGTCGCGGGGGCCGCGGTCGAGCCGCGGCGGGCGACGCAGGCGGGTGCTGAGGACGCGGCCGTCGGGGCCTTCGACGGCGGACAGCAGGCCGCGGGCACGCAGCGCGTCGTGCAGCTCGGCGGCGGGCACGGACGAGGCGAGCACGGTGGGGGCGAGCCGGACCAGCCCGAGGTGCGCGAGCCGGGGGTCCGCCGCAAGGCCCGCGAGCACCGTCGGGTCGGCCGCGCGCACGTACGACCCGGCCGAGCCGACGCGCAGCGACTCGTGCCGTCGGGCCGTGTCTCGCACCAGGTACTCCAGCGGCTGCGGCACCGGCACCCGGGACCGCCGGGCCAGCGCGTCCAGCAGCTCGTCGGCCGTGGTGCCGTGGTCCAGCGCCCGCGTCACGGACGACGGCGAGAAACGCACCGTCGTCGCCGCGCCGCGCGACTCGACGTCCGCGGACCGCTCCAGCAGCAGAGCCAGCGCCTGCGACGGACGGCCCGGCACGATGCCGGTGAGGTCGCCCTGCAGGAGCACCTCGTCCACCTCCGGCGGCAGCGCGCCGCGCATCGCCTCCGCGAGGACGCCGGGCGGGTGCGGCAACCCAGCAGGGCCCGGGCCGTCCGGGTGCGCGAGGAGCGCCGCCCCGGGGCCGGAGAGCGCGCCCGCCCCGGTCACGCCGAGCAGCGCCGCCTCCGCGAGCAGCCCGGCCACCGCCTGCTCGGGCGGCACCGTGCGCGGGGCGTGCCAGCGCAGCACCGCCATCACGGCGCCGGAGTCCAGGGCCGTGCCCGGCTGGGCGGCGAGCACCTCCAGCACCTGCCTCCGCAGCCGCGGCACCCACCCGCGGTGCAGGTCGGGGGACAGGGGCGCCCGCAGCGTGCCCTTCTCGTCGCGCGACCCGACCAGCCACGGCGTGCGGCGCGACCCCGCCCACGCGGCGGCCAGCACGGCCCAGCGCTCGGCGTCGTCCATCGGCTCCCACATGTCGGCGACGGTCGTGGGGCGGTAGGACGGCGGGGCGTCGCCGTCGTCGGCCACCACGCCGGCGGCGGCAGCCAGCTCGACGACGAACGCCGCGTCGCCCTCGTCGGCACTGATCGCCTGGGCGGTGCGCCGCAGGTCGCGCACGCCGAGCCCGCCGCTGCGCAGCACCGCGGGAGCGGTGTCGTCCCAGGCGGCGACCAGGAGGTCGACGCGGCGGACGAGGTCGAGGGCGGCGCTCGCCGCCTCAGCGTCGGCCACCTCCTGCGGGACGTCGCGCCCGTCGGGCCGCGGCGCCGACAGCTCGGGCGCGCGGTGGGTGCGGCCGTCGCGCAGGGCCAGGCCGACGTCGCGCGGCAGGGCGACGTGCCGGGCGTCCGTGCGCAGCAGCAGGCGTGCGTCCACGAGGGCGTCGACCGCCGTCCGGGCCGGCGTGCCGGGCGCGGGGACGAGGCCGATCGGCGGCCCCCACGCCAACGCGTCGAGCACCTCGCGGCTGCCCCGCGGCAGGTCGGGCAGCGGCGTCCCGTCCCCGTCGGGTCGGGACGCGCCACCGTGCCGGACCGGGCCGAGGCCGGCGGGGTGCGGGCCGAGCACGTCGTCCAGCCCGGGGGCGGGGCGCAGGTCCGGGTGCCCAGGCGCGCCGGCGTCCCACAGGAGCGCGGCGGTCAGCGCGTCGTCCAGGACGCGCTCGACCAAGGACCCGGCGTCGTCGGATCCCTGCGCCGCGGCGTCGTCGGCCCCGACCGCGTGCCGCACGTCCCCGGGAGTCACCGGACCGCCGGGGGCGAGGGCCACGACCGCCTCGAGCACCTGCAACGTCTGCGCGTCCGCGTGCGCGAGCGCCCGTTCCAGGGCGGTGCGGCTGGACGCGCGGGCGGCGAGGGAGCGCAGGGTGGACGGCGACGGCGTGGCGAGGTCCGGGCGCGCTCGGAGCAGCGCGAGGAGCGCGTCGTCGTCGCGGGTGCGGACCGCCTCGGTGAAGGTGCGGGGCGCTGCCGGGTCGCCGGCGCCGTCCGCGACGTCGGCCTCCGCGGTGCTCCGGGGCGACGTGGTGGCCATCTGATCGATGCTACGCGCCGCCCCACGACGCCGAGCAGGCGGTTCAGCACGGAATACGCGGTGAGAAGGTGGACAACCACCTGTTCGGCGGCGTGGCGCGGGCGTCCGGCGGCGGGTCCCGGACCGATGCGGCGGTCGGTCGCACCGGCCGGTAGCCTGAGCCTCTGGCTCGGCGCCGTCCACGGACGGGCGCCGGCCGGATCAGGCTCCGCGCACCGGCGCGGCGTCGCAGTCGACGACGAGCACGAAGAGGTTGAGGTGCCCACCGGCAAGGTCAAGTGGTACGACGCGGAGCGCGGGTTCGGCTTCATCGCCAGCGAGGACGGGGGAGAGATCTTCCTGCACGCCTCCGCGCTGCCGACGGACGTGAGCGGCGTCAAGCCGGGCGCCCGGGTCGAGTTCGGGGTGGCCGACGGCCGCCGCGGACCCTCGGCGCTCGCGGTGAAGCTGCTCGACCCCGCACCGTCGGTGGCCAAGGCCAGGCGCAAGGCGCCTTCCGAGATGGCCGGCATCGTCGAGGACCTCATCAAGGTCCTCGACCACACGGGCGACCAGCTGAAGCGGGGCAAGTACCCCGAGGCCGCGACGGGCAAGCGCGTCGCGACGCTGCTGCGCGCCGTCGCGGACGACCTCGACTCCTGACCGGCACGCCCGCCCGACCGAGGGCCCGAGACGAGGACATGACGAGCACGAAGAGGACCACGACATGGTGACCGCCGCCGCTGACGCCCCTGCCCGCACGACGCGGGTCAGCTCCCGCGCGCGCAAGGACGCGGTGCTCCTGGGCGCCGTCGACCAGGCTCGCGAGGCCGCGCAGGAGGGTGCGTCGTCGCCGTCCGACGTCGGCGAGCACCTCGGTGCGGTCGCCGAGGGCGAGCGCCTCATGTCGCACCGGTTCGCCGCCACGATGCCGGGCTACCGGGGCTGGCACTGGACCGTCACGCTGGCGCGCGTGCCCCGCGGGAAGGTCGCGACCGTCTGCGAGGTCGAGCTGCTGCCCGGGGACGACGCCCTGCTCGCGCCGGCCTGGCTGCCCTGGTCCGAGCGCCTGCGCCCGGGCGACATCGGCCCGGGCGACACCCTGCCGTTCCGGGCCGACGACCCGCGTCTCGAGCCCGGGTGGAAGGCCACCGGCGACGAGGAGCTCGACTCGGTCGCGATCGACGAGCTCGCCCTCGCCCGCGAGCGGGTGCTGTCGCCGCAGGGCCGGGACGAGGCCGCGGAGCGCTGGTACCGCGGTTCGCGCGGCCCGACGGCGCCCGGCGCGGTCGCGTCCCCGGCGGAGTGCACCACGTGCGGCTTCCTCGTGCCGCTGCAGGGGCCCCTCGGCCAGCTCTTCGGCGTCTGCGCCAACGCGTGGTCGCCCGACGACGGCAAGGTCGTGTCCCTGGACCACGGCTGCGGCGCGCACTCCGAGACGGACGCGCCGCACCCGCCGAGCGACTGGCCGGCCGACGCGCCCCTGATCGACGAGCTCCGCGTGGAGGCCGTCGCGGTCTCCCGCCGCACGCCGCGGGCCGACGGGGCAGCCGTCGGAGACGGCACGACCGACGCCGCGGAGGCGACGGCAGAGGCGACGGAGGCGGAACCCGCCTCCGGACGTCCCGACACCGAGTGACGGGCGACGTCTTCGAGACCTCCGCCCTGCGGCGCGCGGTCACGGAGGCGTGGCTCGGCTCGGGCACGCGCTTCCGGGAGGACGCGAACGCGGAGGAGGACCACGCCCGCGGCTACTACCGCGACCGTGTGGTGGTGGAGCTCGCGCAGAACGCCGCGGACGCCGCGGCCCGTGCGGGCGAGCCGGGGCGGCTGCTGCTGCGGCTCGCCGAGCTCGGTGACGACGACCCGCGCGGGGTGGCGACGCTCCTCGCCGCCAACACCGGTGCCCCGCTGACCTCCGAGGGCGTGGCCTCGCTCGCGTCCCTCCGCGCGTCGGCGAAGGCGGCCGAGGGCCCGGAGGTCGGCCGCTTCGGCGTCGGCTTCGCGGCGGTGCGCGCGGTGGCGGACGAGATCACGGTGCGGTCCCGGACGGGGGGCGTCCGGTTCTCGCTCGACGCGACGCGCGACCTGCTGGACGACGTCGCGCCTCCGGGGACACCCCTGCACGACGCGGTCGCGGGACGCGGCGACGACCTGCCCCTGCTGCGGCTCCCGTTCCCGGCGCCGGCCCTGGCGGACGACGCGGGCCTCGATGCCGACCTCGATGCCGGCCTCGACGTCGGCTCCGTCGACAGCGTGGGCGACGGGCCGCTCGCCACCGTGGTGGAGCTCGTGCTGCGTGACGCGGACGCGCTCGCGTCGGTGCGTGCGCAGCTCGACGCGCTCGACGACGCCCTGCTGCTCGCCCTGCCGGCGCTCGCCTCGGCCACCGTCCGCAGCGACGACCGGACGCGCGTCCTCGCCGACCTGGAGGAGCGGTGGGCGGTGCTGCGGCGCACGGGCGCAGTCGACGACGGCGACGTGGCGGACCTGCCGCGCGAGCAGCGCCGTCCGCGCTGGTCGATCGCCTGGGCGGTCCCGCGCCCCGACCGTTGTGGGTACGAGAACGGCGAGAATTACACCGCTGATTCCGACCATTTCCGTACCCACAACGAGGCGGGGGGCGTGCTGCACGCGCCCACGCCGACCGACGTGCCGCTGTCGTTCCCGGCGCTGCTCGTGGCTTCGTTCCCCGTGGACCCGGGCCGCCGCCGCGTGCTGCCGGGGCCATTGACCGACCGGCTCGCGGCCGAGGCCGGGCGGGCGTACGCCGACCTGCTCGCGGGGCTCGCGCCCGAGCGCGGTGCCGACGTCCTGGACCTCGTGCCGGGCGGCATGCCCGCCGGCGACCTCGACGCCGTCGTCCGCGACGCGGCCCTGGAGGCGCTGCGGTCCGCCCCGTTGCTGCCCGCCCCGCGCGGCACCGACGAGACCGACGAGACCGACGAGACGGTCGACGGGAGCGTCGCGAGCGCGGTCGCCCCGGCCGACGCCACCGTCCTGGTCGGCGCGGCCGGCGACGACCCGCGCCTGGTCCGGGTGCTGGCCGGGGTGGTGCCCGGCCTCGTGTCGCTCACCACCGCGCAGCAGGGCGTGGCCCGCCGGCTCGGCGCGACGCCGACCACCCTCGCGGACGTCCTCGCGGAGCTGCCCGGGGGTCTCCCCCCGACACGCTGGTACACGCTGTGCGAGGCGCTCGAGCCGTACACCGGTGACGCGGGGGTGCTCGAGGCCCTCGCGGGAGCACGGGTGCCGCTCGCCGACGGGCGCACCGCCTCGGGGGTGCGGGGCACGGTCGTGCTGCCGGAGGACGACGACGACCCGGCGCTCGCCGCGGTCGCCCGCACCCTCGGCGTCCGGGTGGTCCACCCCGACGCGGCGCACCCGATGCTGGTGCGGGCCGGGGCCACCTCCACGAGCCCGCGCGACCTGCTGGACGACCCGGGCGTGCGCGCCCTGGCGCTGGCGGCGTCGGAGGCGCTGCTCGACGGCGCGGCCGACGTGCCGCAGGCGCCGGGCGCCGTCGGCGTGCCCACGCTGGTCGGGCCGGTGGACGTGAGCCCGGGGGAGGTGGTCCAGAACGTGCTGGCGCTGGCCAGGCTCGCGCTGGCGACCGGTGGCGACACGTTCCCGTTCTGGCTCGGGGAGCTGCCCGTGCCCACCGAGGACGGCATGCGCCCCGCGCGCGAGGCCGTGCTCCCCGGCTCGTGGGCGGCGGAGGCGATGCCGGGCCTGGCACCCGTGACGCGCGCCGCGCTGGCCTACTACACCGCACCCCTGCTGACGGCCGTGGGCGTGCGGGCCGACGTCGGGGTCTACCGCGTCGCGGACGTCCTCACACCCGACCCGGTGGACCCGGAGGCGGAGCACGGACCGGACGACCCCGCCGGGTGGCTCTCGGGCTGGGACGACTACCTGCGCTTCCTCGCCGACCGCGTCGGCCCCGGCGTGGACGTCGGCGACGTCGACGCGGTGCCCGACCTCGACGCCGTCGACCCCGCTGAAGCCGACGACGACGCCGATGCCGACGACGCAGATGCCGACGGTGCTCCGGACGACGTCGCGGCACCCGACCCCTGGGCCGACGTGCTGGCCGCGCTCGTCGCGGACCCCGACGCGCGCCGCGCCCTCGTCACGCCGGTGGCGGGCGCGCCGTCCTACACGGCCTGGTGGTTGCGCGACCGCCTCGGCGCCCCGTTCGCCGCGCACGACGGCGTGCCGCTGCTGCCGCCGACGCCGCCCGCCGTCGCCGCCCTCGACCCGGAGGCGCGACGCGCGCTCGGCGTGGTCGACGGCCTCGACCGGCTCGACCCGCTCGACTGGCCGGCCGCGCTCGACCGCCTGCCCGAGGCCGGCACCTCCGTCCCCCTGCCGGTCGCGCTGGGCGTGTGGCGCGGGCTCGCGGGGCTGGCGGTGCGGCTCGCGCCGGGCGCACGGGCCAGCGCGCTCGACCCGCTGCCGGACCGGCTGCCCGCACTCGACGCGAGCGACGTCGTCGTGCGCCGGGCCGACGACATCGAGGTGGCCGGCACCGCGCGCTGGGCCGTGCTCGGGGCGGTGCTGCCCGTGCCCGAGGCCGAGGTGGGGGCCGTCGCCGACCTCCTCGACCTGCCCGTCGTCGGCGAGGACGGGCTGCCCGCGCCCGACGGCCCCGGCCGGGAGCGGGCCCTCGACGAGCGAGTCGCCGCGCTGGACCCCCGGCTGCCGCGCGTGTGGTTCGAGCACGGTCGGCTGTCCGTCGCCGGCGGCCCGGTGCCGTGGTGGGTGGACGCCGAGGGGCGCGCGCACGCCACCGACCGCGCCGGGCTGGCCGCGGCGCTCGCGGACCTGCTGGGGCGGCCGGACCGCGCCGCGCTGCTCGCCACCGTGCTCGCCGCGCCGGAGCGCGCCGCCGAGCTGTGGGTCACCACCGCCTGGGGCTGACCAACCGAGGGCTGACCAGGACCGAGGGCCGGCCCGGACCGGGCTCAGCCCTCGCCGCGGTACTCCCCGCGGTGCCGGCGCTCCCAGACCAGGCCGGCGCCGCCGAGGAGGATGCCGGCCACGCAGGTCACGACCGCCTCGACGGTGCCGCGGTCGAGCATGAACATCGCGAGCGTCGCGACCAGGGCGACCGCCCACAGGCCGATGCCGCCGAGCATGACGCGCCGCAGGTCCACGCGCAGGGGCGGGGGGCCGGGACGGCGCTCCTCAGGATGGGTCAGCAGGCGGACGAGCGAGGGCACCCGCCCAGTCTATGGCCCCGGGCGGCGATGTCCCGGGGCACCCTCGCCATGACGCGGACCGACGGCTGAATTGCGGGTGAAACTGCAGGTCAGAGGGTGAAAACGCGACGGGTGAAAGGCGGGGTGAAAGGGCCCGGAAAAGGGATCCGCGGGCCGCTCGACGCTCCTACCTTGGTGACGCCGCCGTGCGAGGGCACGACGCGCAGCCCGGAGGGAGGAGGCCGCCGTGATCACCGTCCCGGACACCGGCCAGCCCGTCCGGTCGCGCGCCGCGGCAGCCCGGGCCGCGAGCCTCAAGGAGGTGCGGGACTCGTTCCGCGCCGGGTCCTGGCAGGCCTCTTACCGTCGCCGCCTCGTCCGGACCGACGTCGTCGTGGTGGTCGCGACGGCGGCCGTCGCCGCCACCGCGCGGGGCCTCGCCGTGCACGACAGCATCACGCCGTGGGTGCTCGGCGACCAGGTGCTGTCGGTCGTCGTCCTCGTGACCGCGTGGTTGGCGAGCCTGTGGATCGCCCGCGCCTACGACGTGCGGGTCTTCGCGTCCGGGCCCGCGGAGTACCAGCGGGTCTTCGACGCGTCGTGGCGTCTCGTCGCGCCGCTCGCGCTCCTGGCGCTCCTGGTCGCCCGGCCCGGCATCTCCACGTTCCTCCTCGTCGCCGTGCCGACCGGCGTCATCGCCCTGCTGACGGGCCGCTGGCTGTGCCGCGGCTGGCTGCACCGGCAGCGGCAGAAGGGCGGGTGCGTCACCCTCGTCCTCGCCATCGGGCTCAAGGACCAGGTCGAGCGGCTCGTGCACGAGCTCAACGACCGCACCTCCGGCTACCGCGTCGTGGGCGCGTGCACGCCGACGTCCGACGACCTGCGGCCCGGCGAGGAGATCCTCGGCGTCCCGGTGGTGGGCGACCTGCGCACCGCCGGCACGATGGCGGCCCAGGTCGGCGCGGACTGCGTGGCGGTCAGCGGCTCGGACGCCATCACCGCCGACGTCGTGCGCCGCCTCGGCTGGGAGCTGGAGCCGGTGGGCGTGGACCTCATGCTCACCGCCGAGCTGGCCGACGTCGCGGGTCCCCGCATCACGATCACGCCCGAGCAGTCCGTGTCGCTGCTGCACGTCGACGCGCCGCGGTTCACCGGCCCGCGGTACGTGCTCAAGTCCGTCGTGGACTGGACGGGCGCCGCGCTCATCACGATGCTCCTGCTCCCGGTGATGGCGGTCGTCGCCGTCGCCGTGCGTGCCACCAGCCGCGGACCCGTGCTGTTCCGCCAGGCCCGCGTGGGGCGCGACGGCCGCACCTTCGAGATGCTGAAGTTCCGCAGCATGCGCCAGGGTGCTGACCGCGAGCGCACCGTGCTCACCGGGCCGAGCGACGGCTCGGGCGTCCTGTTCAAGCTGCACGACGACCCGCGCGTCACCGCCGTCGGACGCGTGCTGCGCCGCCTGTCGCTGGACGAGCTGCCGCAGCTGTTCAACGTGCTCGCCGGGCAGATGTCGCTCGTCGGGCCTCGACCGCCGCTGCCGGCCGAGGTGTCGCAGTACGAGGCCCGCGTGCGGCGGCGGCTGCGCGTCAAGCCGGGGCTCACGGGCCTGTGGCAGGTGGGCGGCCGCTCCGACCTCTCCTGGGAGGAGGGCGTGCGGCTCGACGTCTTCTACGCCGAGAACTGGACGGTCTTCGGCGACCTCCTCATCCTGGCCCGCACGGCGAAGGCCGTGGTCACGGGCCGCGGGGCGTACTGAGGGCTCGACCCGCACTGTGAAATCCGTGTCACCAGACGGTTTCCGTGCCGGAGGCCTTCACAGGATCTGGCACGATTCTGCCCATGGCGAACCAGACCACCGCGCCGCCGCAGGGCGAGCTGAGCGCGATCGACCGCTTCTTCAAGATCACTGAGCGAGGCTCCACCGTCGGCGGGGAGATCCGCGGCGGCCTGGTGACCTTCTTCGCGATGAGCTACATCATCGTCCTCAACCCGCTGATCATCGGCACGGTGCAGGACGGCACCGGGCAGGTGCTCGGCGGCGGCGCCGACGCGACGCCCGAGACGCTGGGTATGGTCGCCGCCGCGACCGCGCTCGTCGCCGGCGTCGCGACGCTCGTGATGGGCGTGTTCGCGAACTACCCGCTCGGCCTCGCCGCCGGCCTCGGCCTCAACGCCGTCGTCGCCTACTCGATCGCCAGCATCGACAAGGTCACCTGGGCCGACGCCATGGGCCTCGTCGTGATCGAGGGCATCATCATCCTGGTGCTCGTGCTCACCGGCTTCCGGGAGGCGGTGTTCAAGGCTGTCCCCGTGGAGCTCAAGACCGCGATCAGCGTCGGCATCGGCATGTTCATCGCGCTCGTCGGGCTGGTGAACGCCGGCTTCGTCGTGCCGGGCGAGGGCACCGTCGTCGAGCTCGGCGACCTCGGCACCTGGCCGATCCTCGTCTTCGTCGTCGGTCTCGTGCTCACCATCGTGCTGTTCGTGCGCAAGGTGCGCGGCGCCATGCTGGTCGCCATCGTCACGGCCACGGCGCTCGCCGTCGTGCTGGAGAACACGCTGCACATCGGCACCAAGGCGGGCGGCAACCCGCACGGCTTCAACCTCAACGCGCCCACGTTCAGCGGCGTCGTCACGACGCCGGACCTCGGCCTGATCGGCCAGTTCTCCCTGCTGGGCTCGTTCCAGAACATCGCGGCCGTGTCCGTGGTCCTCATCGTGTTCTCGCTGCTCATCGCGGACTTCTTCGACACGATGGGCACGATGGTCGCCGTCGGGGCCGAGGGCAAGCTGCTCGACGACGAGGGCAACCCGCCCCGGACGCGCGCGATCCTCGTCGCCGACTCGCTCGCCGCGGTCCTGGGCGGCGTCGGCAGCACGTCGTCGAACACCGCGTACGTGGAGTCGACGACGGGCGTGGGCTCCGGCGCGCGCACCGGGCTCGCGGCGGTCGTCACCGGCGTGGCGTTCCTGCTGGCGACCTTCCTGTCGCCGGTGGTCGCCCTGGTGCCCTACGAGGCCGCCGCGCCCGCCCTCGTCTTCGTGGGCTACCTCATGATGGCGCAGGTCGCCGGCATCTCCTGGCGCAACGTGGAGATCGCCATCCCGGCGTTCCTCACGATCGTCCTCATGCCGTTCACCTACTCGATCTCCGACGGCATCGGCGCCGGCTTCATCGCGTTCGTGATCATCAAGCTCGCGCTCGGCAAGGTGCGCCAGATCCACCCGCTCATGTGGGTGGCCGCGGCGATGTTCGTCGTGTACTTCACGCTCGAGCCGATCCAGCAGGCGCTGGGCCTGTAGCACCGCAGGCCGCCCGACGTCTCGGCCCCGGCCGGTCCCACGACCGCCCGGGGCCGCGGCGTGCGCCAGCCCCCACGCGTTCGGACTACGCTCCTGGCAGACCCGGACGCCCCGCATCGCCGCTACGACCAAGGACGAGTTCATGAAGAGAGTCATCACCTACGGGACCTACGACCTGCTCCACTACGGGCACATCGAGCTGCTGCGGCGCGCGAAGGCGCAGGGCGACTACCTGATCGTGGCGCTGTCCTCCGACGAGTTCAACGCCGGCAAGGGCAAGAAGTCGTACTTCACGTACGAGGAGCGTCGGCGCATGCTCGAGGCGATCCGCTACGTGGACCTCGTCATCCCCGAGGACACCTGGGAGCAGAAGACGACCGACGTCGAGAAGTACCACGTCGACACCTTCGTCATCGGTGACGACTGGGAGGGCAAGTTCGACTTCCTCAAGGAGCAGTGCGAGGTCGTCTACCTGTCGCGCACGCCGGAGATCTCGACGACGCAGATCAAGGCGGGGCTGTCGCGCGCGGACGGCTGACGTCCCGCTGACGTGGCCGCGCGGAGCTCCCCGATGATGGCGGCGTAAACCGGGCGAGCCCGCCATCGCGGAAAAAACGCCCCCGGTGGGGTGGCGGACCTGTGGTTAGAGTGCCGGCGCCGAGGTCGGAGCGACCGCTCGGCCTCCGCGCAGACCTCGCCAGGTCGTCGTGCGGTGACCCCGAACGAGGACGGCCCGCATG
>NZ_JBHUWC010000079.1:0-17181 GCF_042670225.1 Isoptericola sp. NPDC057191
CGTTCTGACGCGTCAGAACGTGCGCAACCACCTGTTCGGCGACGGGCCGGTTCACGACGCGAGCCCGAGGTCCCGGGCGATCACCATGAGCTGCACCTCGGTGGTGCCCTCGCCCACCTCGAGCACCTTGGAGTCCCGGTAGTGCCGCGCGACCGGGTTCTCGTTGAGGAAGCCGTAACCGCCGAAGATCTGCGTGGCGTCGCGGGCGTTGGCCATCGCCGCCTCGCCGCCGACCAGCTTCGCCACCGACGCCTCCGCCTTGAACGGCTTGCCGTGCACCTGCTTGAGCGCGGCGTCGAGCCAGCACAGCCGCGCCGAGTGCACGCGCGCCTGCATGCGCGCCAGCGTGAACGCGATGTGCTGGTTGCTGCCGATGGCGTGCCCGAAGACGGACCGCTCGCGCGCGTAGCGCAGCGCCTCCTCCAGGCAGCCCTGCGCGGCGCCGGTGGCCAGCGCGGCGAAGGCGATCCGGCCCTCGTCGAGCGCGCGCAGGAAGTTGGCGTACCCGCGGCCGCGGTCGCCGAGCAGGTTCGCGGCCGGGACGCGCACGCCGTCGAGCGTCAGCGGGTGGGTGTCCGAGGTATGCCAGCCCACCTTGTCGTAGCTGGGCCCGACGACCAGGCCCGGGGTGCCCGCCGGGACCAGGAACGACGACAGCTCCGGGTGCTCCCTGCCGTCCTCCGCCGTCCGCCTCCCGGTGACCGCGGTGACGGTGATGACGCTGGTGATCGGCGTGCCCGAGTTGGTGATGAACTGCTTGGAGCCGTCGATCACCCACTCGCCCGCGCCGTCCGGGCCGGCGCCCTCCTCCAGCCGCGCCGTGGTGCGCGTGGCGCCGGCGTCGGACCCGGCGCCCGCCTCCGTGAGCCCGAAGGCGGCGAGCGCCCGGCCGGAGACCAGGTCCGGCAGCCAGCGCTGCTTCTGCGCCTCGGTGCCGTGCCGGAAGATCGGCATCATCCCCAGCCCGACCCCCGCCTCGAGCGTCACCGCGATCGACTGGTCCACCCGGGCGAGAGCCTCGACGGCGAGGCACAGCGACACGTAGTCCTTGCCCTGCCCGCCGACGTCCACCGGGAACGGCAGCCCGAACAGCCCGAGCTCGCCCATCTGGGCGATGATCTCCACCGGCAGGCGCCGCTCCGTGTCGTACGTGTAGGCGGCCGGCGCCACCACCTCGTCCGCGAACTCGCGCACGACGGCGCTGAGCTTCCGCTGCTCGTCGGTGAGCACGGTGGACTGGGTCTCGCTGATCATGACGCTCCTCGGGTGTCGGAGTGTGCTGCCGCGACGGCGGGGTCTGCCGGCACGGGAGCGGGGTCTGCGGGTGGTTCGACAGGTTCGACGGGTTCGACAGGTTCGACAGGTTCGACGACGGCGACGACCTGGTCCAGGCGCACCTGGTCGCCCGCGCGCACGTCGACGCGGACGACGCCGGGGACGGGCGCGAGCAGCGGGTGCTCCATCTTCATCGCCTCGACCACGACGACCGGCTGGCCCGCCGCGACCACGTCGCCGTCCGCGACGGGGACGGCGGACACGGTGCCGGGCATCGCGACGCGCACGGGGGTGCGCGTACCGCCGGGCCCTGCGCCGTCGTGCCCGGCCCCGTCGTCCGCCACGGCCCGGTCGGCGCGCCGCCGTGCGGCCCGTGCGGCCCGGTCGGGCACCGCGTACGACGACGTGCGCCCGTCGACGTGCACCCACACCCGCGGTGCTGTGGGTACGGAATCGGCGGGAATTCCGGCCGGAATTCTGACCGTTTCCGTACCCACAACGGTCCGGGTGCGGCCGTCGACGGTGAGCAGGTGGCGGCCGTCGCCGGCGGGGCGCAGCGACGCGCGGACGGGCTCGCCGTCGGCGACCTGCACGACGGCGGCGGTCGGCGTTCCGGTGACCGCGACGGCGTGCTCCTCGCCCGTCGCGTCGACGAGCACCACCCGGCGTGGCGCCGCCGGCGCGTTGAGCCGCCAGCCGTCGACGTCGGCCCACGGCCCGGAGGGCGCGTCGTCGCGCACGACGACGAGCAGCGCCGCCGCGACGAGCGCCGCCTCGTCGTCGGACGACGGCTGCGGCCCCTGCGCGACGAACCGGTCGATGAGCCCTGTGTCGAGGCGGCCGGCACGGACGTCGTCATGGGCGAGGAGGTCGCGCAGGAAGCCGGCGTTGGTCTCCACGCCCAGCACGACGACGTCGCCGAGGAGGCCGTCCAGCCGGGCGAGCGCCTCGGCCCGCGTGGGCGCCCAGGCGACCGCCTTCGCCAGCATCGGGTCGTAGTCGCCCGTCACCTCGGCGCCGGCGCGCAGCCCGCTGTCGAGGCGCCGCGGCGCGGCCCCCGGTCCCGCGGCGACGCCGGCGTCGTCGTAGCGCAGCACACGCCCCGCCGCGGGCAGGAACCCGCGCGCCGGCGACTCGGCGTACAGGCGGGCCTCGACGGCGTGCCCGCGCAGCGTGACGTCGTCCTGCGTCAGCCCGAGCGGCTCCCCCGCCGCGACGCGCAGCTGCAGCTCGACGAGGTCGAGCCCGGTCACCAGCTCCGTGACCGGGTGCTCCACCTGGAGGCGGGTGTTCATCTCGATGAACCAGAACGCGCCGGGGTCGTCGCCGGGCACGAGGAACTCCACCGTCCCGGCGCCGACGTACCCGACCGACCGCGCCACGGCGCACGCGGCCTCGCCCAGGCGGGCCCGCGTCGCGTCGTCGACGACGGGCGACGGCGCCTCCTCGACGACCTTCTGGTGGCGGCGCTGCAGCGTGCACTCTCGCTCGCCCAGGTGCACGACCGCGCCGTGGGTGTCGGCGAGCACCTGCACCTCGATGTGTCGCGGCCGCTCCACGAGGCGCTCCAGCAGCAGCCCGTCGTCACCGAACGACGACGCCGCCACGCGCCGCGCCGAGGCGAGCGCGCCCGGCAGGTCGTCCGCCGCGCGCACCACCTCCATGCCCTTGCCGCCGCCGCCCGCCACGGGCTTGACCAGCAGCGGGAACCCGACGTCGCCGGCCGCCGCGACGAGCGCCGCGTCGTCGAGCCCGTCCTCGACGGTGCCGGGCAGCACCGGCACGCCGTGCGCGGCGACGAGCCGCTTCGCGGCCGCCTTGTCCGCCATCGTCTCCAGCGCGGTGACGGACGGGCCGACGAAGACGATCCCGGCCCGCTCGCACGCCCGCGCCAGGGCGGGGTTCTCGGACAGGAAACCGTACCCGGGGTGGATCGCGTCGGCGCCGGTCGCGACGGCGGCGGCGACCACGGCCTCCACGTCCAGGTAGCTCTGCGCCGCCGGGGCGGGGCCGATGCGCACGGCGACGTCCGCCTCGTGCACGTGCCGGGCGTCCGCGTCCGCGTCGGAGTACACGGCGACGGACCGGACGCCGAGCCGGCGCAGCGTGCCCAGCACGCGGCACGCGATCTCGCCCCGGTTGGCGACGAGGACGGTGGTGAGCTCTCGGGTACCCGGGACCGTGGCGACGGTAGCCATGCCGCTCATGCCGCTCACATCCGGAAGAGCCCGAAGCGGGGCTCGGGGTCGGTGGCGGACGACGGCGAACCGGGCAGCGGCGTGCGGGCGCACACCGCCAGGGCCAGGCCGAGCACGCGCCGGGTGTCGGGCGGGTCCACGATGCCGTCGTCCCACAGGCGCGACGTCGCGTGGTACGGGTCGCCCGCCGTCTCGTATCCGTCGCGGATCTCCGCGCGGAACGCCTCCTCCTCGCCCGCGTCCCACTGCTCGCCACGCCGCGCGAGCTGGTCGCGCTTCACCGTGGCGAGCACCGACGACGCCTGGGCGCCGCCCATCACGGAGATCCGCGACCCGGGCCACGACCACAGGAAGCGCGGCGAGTACGCCCGCCCGCACATCGCGTAGTTCCCCGCGCCGAACGAGCCGCCCACGATGACGGTCAGCTTCGGCACCCGCGTGGTCGCGACGGCGGTGACCATCTTCGCGCCGTCCTTCGCGATCCCGCCCGCCTCCGCGTCACGGCCGACCATGAACCCGGAGATGTTCTGCAGGAACAGCAGCGGGATGCCGCGCTGGTCGCACAGCTCGACGAAGTGCGCACCCTTGAGCGCCGACTCGCGGAACAGCACGCCCGCGTTGGCCAGCACCCCGACCGGATGACCGTGGACCCGCGCGAAGCCGGTGACGAGCGTGGTGCCGTACTCCGGCTTGAACTCGTGCAGCTCGCTGCCGTCGACGATCCTCGCGATGACCTCGCGCGGGTCGTACTGCTGCTGCACGTCGACCGGCACGGCGGCGTACAGGCCCTCCGGGTCGACGACGGGTTCCCGGGAGGGCGCGACGTCCCACGCGGGTTCCGGGTCGGGCGGCAGCGTGGCGACGATGTCGCGCACGAGGTCGAGGGCGTGCTCGTCGTCGTCGGCGAGGTGGTCGACGACGCCGGACCGCCGCGCGTGCAGCTCCCCGCCGCCGAGCTCCTCGGCGGTGACGTCCTCGCCGATGGCCGCCTTCACCAGCGGCGGACCGCCGAGGAAGATCGTGCCCTGACCGCGCACGATGACGGTCTCGTCGCTCATCGCGGGCACGTACGCGCCGCCGGCCGTGCAGGATCCGAGCACCGCCGAGATCTGCGGCACGCGGGCCGCCGACAGCTTCGCCTGGTGGTAGAAGATCCGCCCGAAGTGGTCGCGGTCCGGGAACACCTCGTCCTGCCGCGGCAGGAACGCGCCGCCCGAGTCCACGAGATAGACGCAGGGCAGCCGGTTCTCCAGCGCGATCTCCTGCGCGCGCAGGTGCTTCTTCACGGTGAGCGGGTGGTAGGTGCCGCCCTTGACGGTCGCGTCGTTGCACACCACCATCACCTGCCGCCCGCTCACCAGCCCCACGCCGGCGATGACGCCCGCGCCCGGCCATGCGCCGACCTCGTCCGGGCCGGCGTCCACCCCGTACGCGGCGAGCGGCGCGACCTCGAGGAACGGGCTCCCCTCGTCGAGCAGCCGGGCCACGCGGTCGCGGGGCAGCAGCTTGCCGCGCGACGTGTGCTGGTCGCGCGCCCGCTCGGTCCCGCCGAGCGCGGCCACGGCCGTGCGCTCGCGCAGGCGGTCCGCGAGCGCCCGCTGGGCCGCGTCGTTGGTGCGGGCGGCTTCGGCACGAGGGTCGACGGCGGAGCTGAGGACGGTCATGCGCGCTCCCCTCCTTCGGCACCCGGCAGGAGCAGCGCGAGCCCCGGGTCGGCGAGCACGGCGCCCAGCTCGGCGAGGAAGCGCGCGCCCTGCTCGCCGTCCACCACGCGGTGGTCGAACGTCAGGCTGAGCGTCGTCACCTGCCGCAGCGCGATCTCGCCGTCGTGCTCCCAGGGGCGGCGTGCGACCTGGCCCAGGCCGAGGATCGCCGGCTCCCCCGGGTTGAGGATCGGCGTGCCGGAGTCGACGCCGAAGACGCCGATGTTGGTGATCGTCAGGGTGCCGTGCACGAGCCGCTCGGGCGTGGTGCGGCCGGCGCGCGCCGTCGCCGTGAGGTCGGTCAGCGCGGTGGCGAGGGCCGGGAGCGACAGGGTGTCGGCGGCCGGGACGTGCGGCACCACGAGCCCGCGGTCGGTGGCCACGGCGATGCCCAGGTTCACGTGCGCGGGGCGCACGATCTCGGCCTCGCCGCCGGGCAGGTCCACCCAGCGGCTCGTGAGCGACGGGTGCGCGGGCAGCAGCGCGCACACGGCGCGCGCCACCAGCGCGAGCACCGTGATCCGCTGCCGGCCCGCCATCGGATGCGTCTTGAGCCGGGCGAGCAGCTCCATGCTGGCGGTCACGTCCACCGTGAGGAACACCGACGCCTGCGGGGCTGCGGCGCTCGCGACCATCGCCGCGGCGGTGTGCTTGCGCACGCCGCGCACCGGGGTGCGCGTCTCGCCGGTCGTCGGGCGCGGCGCGGGCGCGGGCGCCGACGTGGACGCTGAGCCGGACGCTGAGCCGGACGTCGAGCCGGTCGCCGCCTCGACGTCGTCCCGCGTGATGCGCCCGTGCGGGCCGCTGCCGACGACGGTCGTGAGGTCGATGCCGCGCTGGCGCGCGAGCGCCCGCACCACCGGCGTCGACCGGGGCCGTTCCCCCCGGTCCGGCGCGGCAGAGCCAGCGGGGGCGGCAGCGGGAGCGGCAGCGCGGTCGGTCGGCACGTCGCGGCGTCGTCGTCGCGCTGGGCGTCCCGTGCGTTCGGGCCGCGCGCCGTACCCGACGAGGTTCGGCTCCGGCGCGTCCCCCGAGCTGTCAGACCCAGGTGCCGCCATACCGTCACGTGGTGCTGACACCTCTGGGGCGCGGGAGTTGTCAGAACCAGGTACCGGCTGAGCGTCACGTGGTTCTGACAGCTCGGGGGCGGGGGCGCCGTCGGCCAGGTCGAAGGTGATGAGCGGCTCGCCGACCTCGACGGTCTCGCCCTCCTCGGCGTGCAGCGCCCGCACGACGCCGGCGCACGGGGACGGCAGCTCCACCAGCGCCTTGGCGGTCTCCACCTCGGCGATCACCTGGTTGAGCTCGACGGCGTCACCCACGGCGACGCGCCACTCGACCACCTCGGACTCGGTCAGCCCCTCGCCCAGGTCGGGCAGCCGGAACTCGCGGGTCGCCATCACGCTCCCACCTCCACGCCTGCGGTCGGGCCGGCCGCAGGGACGCGCCCCAGCACCCGGTCCACGCCGACGAGCACGCGGTCGAGGTCGGGCACCTGGTTGCCCTCGAGCTTTGCCGGCGGGTAGGGGATGTCGTAGCCGGTGACACGCACGGGCGGCGCCTCGAGGTAGTCGAAGCAGCGCTCGGTGACGGCGGTCGCGATCTCGGCGCCGACGCCGGCCTGCCGCGGCCCTTCGTGCAGCACGACGAGCCGACCGGTGCGCCGCACGGAGGCGGCGATCGTGTCGTGGTCGATCGGGGAGAGCGAGCGCAGGTCGATCACCTCGACGGAGACACCTTCGTCGGACGCGGCGACGGCGGCGTCCAGGGCGGTCGCGACGTGCGAGCCGAACGTCACCAGCGTCACGTCGTCGCCGTGGGCCACGACGCGCGCGGCGCCCATCGGTGCGGCGTCGTCGAGCGGCAGGTCCGCGTCGACCTCGCCCTTGACGTGGTAGCGCCGCTTCGGTTCGAAGAACACCACCGGGTCGTCGCACGCGATCGCCTGCCGCAGCACCGTCGCGGCGTCCTGCGGGTTCGACACGGAGACGACGCGCAACCCGGCGGTGTGCACGAAGTACGCCTCGGGCGACTCGGAGTGGTGCTCGGCGGCGCCGATGCCGCCGGCCACGGGGATGCGGATGGTCACGGGCAGCTTCACCGCTCCGTTCGTGCGCGCGTGCATCTTGGCCAGCTGGCTGACGATCTGGTCGAACGCCACGTAGACGAAGCCGTCGAACTGGATCTCCACGACCGGGCGGTACCCGCGGTACGCGAGGCCGACGGCGGTGCCGAGGATGCCGGACTCGGCCAGGGGCGTGTCCACCACGCGGCGCGGCCCGAACTCGGCCTGCAGCCCGTCGGTGACGCGGTACACGCCGCCCAGGCGGCCGATGTCCTCGCCGAGGACCAGCACGGACGGGTCGTCCGTCATCGCCCGGCGCAGCCCGGCGCCCAGCGCCTTGGCGAGGGTGAGCGTCTGGGTGGTCATCGGTCGGCCCCCTGTCCGTTGCTGGTGCCCGTCACGTGCGTCCCGTTCTCCGTCGGGTCGGCGAACCCGGCCAGGTAGGCCGCGTGCTCGGCACGCTCGGCGGCGACCGTGGGGTGGGGCTCGGCGTACACGTGGTCGAAGACGCTGAGCGGGAGCGGGTCCTCGATGGCGGCGACGCCGGTCCGCAGCTCGGCGGCGACCGCGTCGGCCGCTGCCCGCACCCGCGCTTCGTCGTCGTCGGTGAGCAGGCCGTCGGCGCGCAGGTAGGCGGCGAGCCGCGCGATCGGGTCGCGCTCGGCCCAGGCGTCCAGCTCGGACGGGTCGCGGTAGCGCGTGGGGTCGTCCGCCGTGGTGTGCGGGCCCATGCGGTAGGTCACCGCCTCCACGAAGGTGGGGCCGCCGCCGGTGCGCGCACGGTGCAGCGCCTCCCGGGTGACGGCCAGGACGGCGAGCACGTCGTTGCCGTCCACCCGGACCCCGGGGACGCCGAAGCCCGACGCGCGCTGCACGAGCGGCACCGCCGACTGGAGCGTGACGGGCTCGGAGATCGCCCACTGGTTGTTCTGGCAGAACAGCACGAGCGGCACCTGCCAGGTGGCCGCGAAGACGAACGCCTCGTTGACGTCGCCCTGGCTCATCGCGCCGTCCCCGACGTAGGCGACGACGGCGGCGGTGCCGTCCGCGTCCGGCACGACGACGCCGCGCTCGACGTCGGCCTGGATCCCCAGCGCGTAGCCCACGCCGTGCAGGGCCTGCGCGCCGATGATGACCTGCGGCGTCGCCATGTTCACGGCGTACGGGTCCCAGCCGGACGCCGTGACCCCGCGCCACACGCGCAGCAGGTCCACCGGGGAGACCCCGCGCTTGCGGGCCACGGCATGCTCGCGATAGCTGGAGAACACGAAGTCGTCGCTGCGCAGCGCCGCCGCCGACCCCACCTGGGCGGCTTCCTGGCCCTGCAGCGGTGGCCACAGCGCCAGCTCGCCCTGCCGCTGCAGCGCGGTCGCCTCGGCGTCGATGCGCCGGGCCACGACCATCTCCTCGTACAGCGCCAGGAGCGTCGCGCGGGACTCGTCCGTGCCCGCGTCGACGTCTGTCAGCCAGCGGTCGAGCGCCGGGTCGGGGTGCCGCACGCCCTTCTCGTCCAGCAGCCGGACCGTGCCGTTCGCACCGTCGTCCGTCCTCGCTGCTGTCGTGCTGTCCGTGCTGGCCGTGCTGGCCGTGCTGTCCGTCGTTCCGTCCGTCGTTCCGTCCGTCGTTCCGGACGCCGTCTCCGTCCGCGCTCCACCCGCTCGTGACAGGTCGTCGCGGGACGTCGAACCCATGGTGCTGGGCATCGTCGCCTCACCTCGTGTGTCGCCGGTTGCTCCTCGTCGAGCGCCGGATACCGCGAACGTAACGCCGCTCACAGGGTGCGACCAGCACCTCGCCGCACGCTGTGCAGAGTGCTCAGCCGACCGCCGTTAGGGTGGACGTTGTGCGCAGCTACGACGCCGTGGACCTGAGCCTTCTGACGGCCCTCGCCGAGGACCCGAGGGCCACGATCGCCGCGCTCGCAGAACGCCTGCGCCTCTCGCGGAACACGGTGCACGCGCGGCTCGCGCGCCTGGAGGAGTCGGGCGCGTTCCTGAGCTTCGACCGCCGGGTGAACCCCCAGTTCCTCGGCCACCCCCTCACCGCGTTCCTCGAGGTCGAGGTGCGCCAGAAGGAGCTGGGCCGCATCGTCGACGCGCTCGCGCGCATCCCCGAGGTCGTGCAGGCCTTCGGGCGCAGCGGCACCGCCGACCTGCGCGTGCAGGTGGTGTGCCGCGACACCGACCACCTCTTCCGCATCGACGCCGCGATCCTCGCCGTGGACGGCGTCGAGCGCACCGAGACGTCGCTGTCCATGGGCGAGCTCATCCCCTACCGGATCCAGCCCCTCGTCGACGAGGCCCGCAAGGCGCTCTGACCGCGCACCCGGGGCGCCGACGGCGGTGTCGCGGGTCGTCCCCGGCGTGTCACCCTGCGCGTCGTCCCGCGCGTCGTCCCGCGTGTCGCCCCGCGCGCCGTCGGCCCTAGGACATCCTCGTTCTGCGTCCCCTCGGCAGAGCGGGAACCCTGCCCGTCCGGGAACACGCGGTACGCGTCGGACGGAGATTCCGGTCCAGCGGGAGGCACGCGCGCTCGGGAGGCGGGGCTCGGGGTACGGCGACAGAGCACGAAACAACAACGCCTGCGGAGCGACGACACGCCCGCGGGCGCGCGTCGGGCCACGCGACCCGACCACGCGACCCGACACCGCACGCCCGCGAAGTCGCACCAGCCGGACGACGGGCAAGGTCCTCAGCAGGGCCCACCCAGAGGGGCCCACGCAGAGGGCGCCCCGTGCGATCAGGGTGCGGGGAGCTCCGCGCGGGTGCGCACCCCGTCGGCCCAGCGCACGAGGACCTCCCGCCCGCCGTCCGCGACCTCGACCTCGACCTCGACGTCGACCTCGACCAGCGGAGGTGTGCCCTCCTGCGCACCGGAACCGTGCAGCCCGACGACGACGGCGCACCACTCGCCGACGGGGACGGGCGTCACGGTCACCCACGGGGTCGCGGTGCGCGGGCCGAGCGGTGTGCCGTCGTCCGTGGTCGCCACGCCGGTCCGCACGTCCACCTCGCCGTCGCCCGCCGGGGAGCCGGAGCGTGGGACGGGCCGCAGGGTCGACGTCGTCGTCCCCGCCCGGACGGCGTGCTGGCCCGCGCGGCTCGTCGCCTCGCCGGTGACGGGCCAGCCCCCGACCCGCAGCGCGACGGCGCCCGGCGACACCTCCTCCACGCGTGCCAGCCGCACCTCCCACGCGCCCCGCACGACGCTCACGGTCGTGACGGTCCCTGCCGCCCGCGCACGCCCGGCCCGCCCGGAGCCGGCGGTGAACGCGACGGGGTCCTCGTCGAGCCAGTGCGCGTGCGCGCGCGACGCCAGCACCGCGGTGCCCGTGCCCTCTCCCTCCGTGTCCGCCTCCGTGTCCGCCGCCGTGTCGCCCGTCGTGTCCGCCGCCGAGTCGAGGCGCACCTCGAGCGTGCGGAAGCCCGTGCGGTGCGTCGCCCGGCCCTCGGCGTCGAGGAGGACGACGGACTGGTCCAACGGGTCGGACCACCCCGCGTCGTCCAGGAGCGGCGACGTCGCCGTCGAGTAGCCCAGACGCGCGTACAACGGCGAGTCGCCCGTCTCGTCGCCCTCGAAGGCATGGTCCGTGCCGTGGTTGTAGACGCGCACCACGCCGTCGTCCTGCGTGCCCGCCACCGCCCACCCGGGGGCGCCGGCCACCAGGAGTGTGTCCCCGCACTCCACCGGCAACGGCTCCTCGGCCGCCGCCCACACCGGGTGGTCGGCCGGCAGCGACAGCCCGAGCAGCCCCTTGCTGGCCCAGTACGGAGACCCGGTACCGGAGTACGACTGCGCCATCGCACGCCACTCGTGGTGCCAGCCGAGCGTGAGCAGCCCGCGCTCGTCGGGGGCGCCGTGCTGCGCGAAGTGCCCCACCACGCCCGACGCGGCCCGGCGCAGCAGTCCCGGCGAGGTGCTCGGCACCTCCACGAGCGCACCCACCCAGAACGGCGCGGCCGCCGCGAACCGGTAGACCAGGCTGCGACCCTGCAGCAGCGGCGAGCCGTCCGCCCCGACGAGGTGCACGGCGTCGGCCAGGAACCGGTCGAGGCGCCGGACGTATGCGTCCGTGCGCGGCGCCGCGAGGTCCTGCGCCCCCGCCATGCGCGACCACAGCACCGGGTACAGGTGCATCGCCCACCCGACGTAGTGGTCGTAGGCCCGCCGCGGCCCGTCCGAGTACCAGCCGTCGGCACGGCAGAAGTCCTCGTGGCGGGCGAGGTCGCGCTCCATGTCCTCGAGCGACCACGGCCCGCCCACCGACCGGAGGAACTGCTCGACGACGACCCGGAACCAGAGCCAGTTGTTGTCCGGGTAGTCCTCGTCCCCCACGACGGTGGCGAGATAGTCGACCACCCGTTCCTGCACCCCCGGGTCGAGCCGGTCCCACAACCACGGACGCGTGAGGTCGAGCACGAGCGCGATCGACGCCGCCTCCACCTTCGCCTGCCCGTGCTCGTCCGGACGCAGCCAGCGCTCGGGCGACGAGGGGTCCGTCCCCGCCGCCAGCCCCTCCGCGTACCAGCCGGCGAGGTCGAGCGGGTCGTCGCCGCGCTCGCCGGCCAGCCGGAAGCCGGCCGCGAGGAACGTGCGCGCGAACCCCTCCAGGGCGTCCACGTCCGTGCCGAGCCCGCCCGGTGCACCGGGCAGCACGACCCGCGCGTGCCCCGCCGACGCGTACGGGCGCACCGCCAGCAGCATCCCGTCCGCCAGCTCCGCCCAGCGCTCGCGCGTCCACCCGGTGATCGGGGCAAGGTCGTGCCCCGTCCTGCCCTCGACCGTCGCCTGTGCACCTCGGCCCGTCGCGCCCACCGTGTCCCCTTCCTCGCGGATGTCTGCCCGAGTCAACCCGGCGCCCTCGTCCGCGACAAGGAGTCCGTGCAGATCCGTGCAGACCCGAACATCGCGGCCTCGTAGGCTCGCGCCATGACCGACGCACGCGGCCCGGGCCTCGCGGCCCACCGGCACGAGCTGATCCGCAACGAGGCCCGCCTGCGCGGCTTCGTCAGGGTCGCGGAGCTCGCGCGGCGCCTCGGGGTCTCGGAGGTCACCGTCCGGCGCGACATCACGGCCCTGGTCGACGCCGGCGACCTCGCCCGCGTGCACGGCGGCGCCACGCTCCCCGCCCCAGGTGCGGGCGGCGGTCCGCGGCGTCCGCTCGCGACCCTCGGAATGGTCCTGCCCGCGTCGCGCTACTACTACCGGGGCGTCGTGGCGGGCGCGGAGGAGGCCGCGGCCCGGGTCGGCATGCGCCTCGTCCTCGCCGTCTCCCGGTACGACGTCGCCGAGGAGGCACGGCTCGTCGAGCGGATGCTGCGGGCGGGGGTCGACGCGCTCCTCGTCGCGACGGCGCGGCCCCCGCACGACGAGCCCCCGCGCTGGTTCGCCTCCGCCGGGGTCCCCGTGGTGCTGGTCGAGCGCCGCGCGGACGGACCCGACGCCGAGTACGTCCGCACCGACCACGCCGCCGGCGCCAGGCTCGCCGTCGAGCACCTGGCAGACCTGGGCCACGAGCGCGTCGGGCTCGCGGTGCGTCCGACGACGCCCACGTCGTCCTGGCTGGTCGACGGGTTTCGCGAGGCCACCCGGACGCGCGGGACCGCCGTCGCCGGCTTCCCCCCGGTCGGGCTCGCGATCGAGGCCGACGGCATCGCCGAGCGCGACCGCCGGCTCGCCGACCTCCTGCGCCGCTGTGCCGAGACGGGCACGCAAGCCCTGCTCGTCCACGCCGACGAGGACGCCGTCTCGCTGCTCGACCTCGCGACCGACCACGGCGTGCGCGTCCCCGAGGACCTCTCGATCGTCGCCTACGACGACGAGATGGCCGCCCTCGCGCCCGTGCCGCTGACGGCCGTCGCGCCGCCGAAGCACGACGTCGGCCGGGCCGCGGTCGACCTCGCGGTCCGCCGGCTGTCGCTCGGGCCGGCGGCCGCGACGCAGCAGGTCACGCTGCTGCCCCGGCTCGTGGTCCGCGCCTCCACTGCAGCGCCGTGACCGACTCTGATCGGTATGACCGGTCAGGATTGACCCCGGTCGTGCGGCGCCCCGCACAATGACGAGCGTCAGCCCGCTCCGGAGGAGACGCATGCAGCCCGGCACCCCGACCGCCACCACGTCAGCCAGCTCAGCCACGTCAGCCACGTCCGCCCCGCCGGAGCTCCCCACCGTGACCCTGGCGATGCAGCCCGGGCTGCGGGAGCGGCTGTTCGCCGCCGAGGACCTCGACCGGCTGGCCACCGTCGCCCGCGTCGAGCCCGACGTCCTGCACGACCTGACCTCCCCCGCAGCCCGCGACGTGCTCGCCCGCACGGACGTGCTCCTCACCGGCTGGGGGTGCCCGCCCGTCACGCGGGACGTCCTGGCGCACGCCCCCCGGCTGCGCGCCGTCGTGCACGGTGCCGGGACGGTCCGGCACCACCTGCCCGCGGAGTTCTGGGACGCGGGCATCCCTGTCAGCACGGCCGCGGACGCCAACGCGATCCCCGTGGCGGAGTACACCGTCGCGACGATCCTGCTCGCCAACAAGCGGATCTGGCCCGTGGCGGCGCGCTACCGCGCCGAGCGGCGCGCCGCGGACTGGAACGCCGTCGTCCCCGACGCCGGCAACTACCGGCGCACGGTCGGCGTGGTCGGCGCCTCCAAGATCGGTCGGCGCGTGCTCGCGCTGCTCGCCCCGTTCGACCTCGACCTGGTGCTGAGCGACCCGTACGCCGACGAGGCCACGGCGGCATCCCTCGGCGCGCGGCTCGTCGACCTGGAGACCCTGGTCGCGACCAGCGACGTCGTGTCCCTGCACGCCCCCGACCTGCCCGAGACGCACCACCTGATCGACGCCCGACGGCTGGCGACGATGCGCCCCGGCGCCACGCTGGTGAACACCGCGCGCGGCGCCCTCGTCGACACCGCGGCGCTCACCGAGGCGGTCGTCGCGGGCCGCCTGCACGCCGTCCTCGACGTGACAACCCCCGAGGTCCTGCCCGCCGACTCCCCGCTGTACGACCACCCGAACGTGCTGCTCACGCCGCACGTCGCCGGGTCGGTCGGCCTGGAGCTGCACCGCCTGGGCGCCTTCGCCGTGGACGAGGTGGCGCGCTGGACGCGCGGGGAGCCGTTCGCCGCACCCGTCGACGGTGCCCTGCTGCACCGCACCGCCTGAGCCTGAGGACGTCAGGCGGTCCAGCGGACGACGACGTCCGCGGCGGCGCGCGTGCCGGCGACCAGCGCCGCGTTGGCCTGGTCGGAGCCGCGGGCCCACCGGCGCGCGTCGTCGCGGGTCTTGCCGAACGCGTGGTGCCGCTCCTCCAGCCATCCGAGGCGGACGTCGTCCCCGACCTCGAGGAACCAGACCTCGGCCATGCGGGCGCGCGCCTCGGGCCACGCGCCCGTGGGCGCGAGCAGGTAGTTGCCCTCCGTCACGACCAGCGGCACGTCGGCGGGGACGGCCACGCCCGCCGCGACGGGCTCCTCGATCTCCCGGCGGAAGACGGGCGCGTACACGGGCGGGTCGCCAGGCCGCGACGAGGCGAGCCGGGCGACCAGCGCGGCGTACCCGGCGTCGTCGAACGTGTCGATCGCGCCCTTGCGGTCACCGCGGCCGACGTCGGCCAGGACGGCGTTCGACAGGTGGTAGCCGTCCATCCCGACCTCGACGGCCAGGCTCGGCCCGAGCTCCTCGACGAGCGCCCGCGCGAGGGTCGACTTGCCGGCACCAGGCGCGCCGACGAGCCCGAGGATCCGCCGCTGCCCCGGCACCGCCAGCCGCCGGGCGCGCGCGACCAGCTCCGCGGTCGTCGCCGACCAGGCCTCGGACTCCCCGGGCTCCCCGGCCGTCATCGGGCCTCCCCCGGCGACGCGGGCAGGTGCGCGAGCCACGACCGCGGCCCGACGTGCCGCACCCGCGTGCTCGCGACGCGCACCGCGAAGGCGCAGGCGTCGGGCAGGTCCAGCCCGCGCGCGAGCGCCACGGTCAGCGCGCCGTGGAACGCGTCGCCCGCGCCGAGCGTGTCCGCCACCGGCACGGCGGGCACCGGCACCTCGCCCCGGGAAGGGGCGGCCGAGCCGCCGGGCACGCACCACGTGACCGGGCCGCCGCCGCGCGTGACCACCGCGGCGCGGGCCCCGAGCAGCAGGGCACCGTGCGCGGCGTCGTCGGCCGCAGGAACGACGGCGCCGGGGACGGCGAAGTCGGAGCTCAGCGCGGCGACGTCCGCCGCGGGCAGCAGCTCGGCGAACAGCGGCCGCCACCGGCCGCCGTCGACCACCACGAGCGGCCGGGGCCGCAGCCCTTCGACGTGCGCGAGCACCGCCCGGGCGAGCGCGGGGTGGTGCCCGTCGAACAGCACGACGTCGGGGCGGGGGAGCCCGGCGAGGGCGTCAGGGGCCGGCGCGGGCGCGGTGGCGAGGGCGGCGTCGGCGGAGACCACGGAGCGGTCCCCGGTCGCCTCGTCCACGAGGACGGAGGAGACGGGGAGGGGGAACTCCTCGTCGGGGCCCGCGACGTCGTGCACCCGCACCTCGCGGGCGTCGAGGTCCGCGCGCGCCGCCTGGGCGACAGGTCCGGCGCCCAGCGCGCTGACCAGCACGGCGTGCGCACCGAGCGCCGCGGCCGTGACCGCCGCGTTGGCCGCCGGCCCGCCCGCCGCGACGTCCTGCCTCGTCGCCGTGACCTTCTCGTTCGCGCCCGGCCGGCAGGCCGCCCGGTGCACGACGTCGAGCGTCGTGAGCCCGACGAACCAGCAGACCGCCATCACCGACCGGTGCCGTCGACGGCGTGCGGCTCGATCGCGGCGATCTCGTCGTCCGTCAGCGCCGGCGCGCGCAGGGCCGCGACGTTGTCCTCGAGCTGCGCGACGGAGGACGCACCGATCAGCGCCGACGTCACGCGGTCGTCGCGCAGCACCCACGACAGGGCGAGCTGCGCGAGCGTCTGCCCGCGACCCTCCGCGATCGCGTTCAGCGCCCGCGCCCGCCCCAGGTACGTCTCGGTGAGGTTCGACGACGACAGGAACGGCGAGTCGCTGCGCGCGGCGCGCGAGCCCTCCGGCGCCGACCCGCCCAGGTACCGCCCGGTGAGCAGGCCCTGCGACAGGGGCGAGAAGACGATCGTGCCGACGCCGAGGTCCTCGACCACGTCCAGCAGGGACTCGCTCTGCCGGCCGTCGTACGCGTCCTCGCGGTCCGCGATCTCGACGTGCCGGTTGAACATCGAGTAGCTGGGCTGGTGGATGAGCAGCGGCACGCCGAGGTCGGCGAGCACCTGCGCGGCCTCCCGGGTGCGCGACGGCGAGTAGTTCGACACGCCGACGTAGGTCGCCTTGCCCTGCTGCACGGCCGACGCGAGCGCACCCATCGTCTCCGTGAGCGGCGTCGACGGGTCGGGCCGGTGGTGGTAGAAGACGTCGACGTGGTCCAGGCCCATCCGGGTCAGCGACTGGTCGAGCGAGGAGAGCAGGTACTTGCGCGAGCCGTGGTCGCCGTAGGGGCCGGGCCACATGTCGTAGCCCGCCTTGGTGGAGATGACGAGCTCGTCGCGGTACGGCGCCAGGTCCTTGGCCAGGTGGCGGCCGAAGTTCTCCTCCGCCGAGCCGTACGGAGGGCCGTAGTTGTTGGCGAGGTCGAAGTGCGTGATCCCCAGGTCGAACGCGCGGCGCAGGATGGCGCGCTGGGTGTCGAACGGGTTCACGTCGCCGAAGTTGTGCCACAGACCCAGCGACAGGGCCGGGAGGTCCAGGCCGGAGCGGCCGGTGCGGCGGTAGGTCATCGACTCGTAGCGGGCGTCGTCGGCCAGGTACCGAGGTGCGAGAGGCATGGCCCCATCCTCCCCCACGCCACCCCCTGCGCTGTGGGTACGAAAGCGGTCAGAATTCGCGGGCGGATTCTGACCGCGTTGGTACCCACCACACGTCCGGGGGCCGCGGGGGGGGCCGGGGCGTTCGCG
>NZ_JBHUWC010000080.1:0-17110 GCF_042670225.1 Isoptericola sp. NPDC057191
CCCGGGCACCGCGTGCGGTGCCCGGCTCCGTGGTCGTGCTGGTCGTGCTGGTCGTGCTGGTCGTGCCGTCCGGGAGCCGGACGCCGCGGTCAGCGCTCGACGTCGCCCTTGATGAACGCCTCGAGCTGGGCGCGGCCCGCGGTGTCCTCCATCTGCACGGGCGGGGACTTCATGAAGTAGGTCGACGCCGAGAGGATCGGGCCGCCGACGCCGCGGTCCAGCGCGATCTTGGCCGCACGGACGGCGTCGATGATGATGCCGGCCGAGTTGGGGGAGTCCCACACCTCGAGCTTGTACTCCAGGTTCAGGGGAACCTCGCCGAACGCGCGGCCCTCGAGGCGGACGTACGCCCACTTGCGGTCGTCGAGCCACGCGACGTAGTCCGACGGGCCGATGTGGACGTTGCGGTCCTCCTTCTTGCCGCCGAGCGCGCCGGTGAGGTTGGAGGTCACCGCCTGCGTCTTCGAGACCTTCTTCGACTCGAGGCGGTCGCGCTGCAGCATGTTCTTGAAGTCCATGTTGCCGCCGACGTTCAGCTGGTACGTGCGGTCGAGCACGACGCCGCGGTCCTCGAAGAGCTTCGCGAGCACGCGGTGCGTGATCGTGGCGCCGACCTGCGACTTGATGTCGTCGCCGACGATCGGCACGCCGGCGTCCTCGAACTTCTTGGCCCACTCGGGGTCGGAGGCGATGAAGACGGGCAGCGCGTTGACGAAGGCGACCTTCGCGTCGATCGCGCACTGCGCGTAGAACTTGTCCGCCTCCTCGGAGCCCACGGGCAGGTAGGAGACGAGGACGTCGACCTTCGCGTCCTTGAGGGCCTGCACGACGTCGACCGGCTCGGCGTCCGACTCGTCGATCGTGGCCGAGTAGTAGTCGCCGAGGCCGTCGAGCGTGTGGCCGCGCTGGACGACGACGCCCGTGGGCGGCACGTCGGCGAACTTGATGGTGTTGTTCTCCGAGGCGTGGATCGCCTCGGCGAGGTCGAACCCGACCTTCTTCGCGTCGACGTCGAACGCCGCCACGAACGCCAGGTCCCGGACGTGGTAGTCGCCGAGCTGCACGTGCATGAGGCCGGGGACGGTGTCGGTGGGGTCGGCGTCACGGTAGAAGTGCACGCCCTGGATCAGGGACGATGCACAGTTTCCGACACCGACGATGGCAACGCGGACGGAGGTCATCCTCGCTCCTTGTTTCTCTGGGCCGGGGCGTCCTGCACCCCGGCGCTGTGGTCGCGGGCGCGGCCGAGAGCACGGTCGCGTTCCGTGGTGATGAGTCCGTCGAGCCAGCGCACCTCGCGCTCGACCTGTTCGAGCCCGTGGCGCTGCAGCTCGAGGGTGTACTCGTCGAGCCGCTCGCGGGTGCGTGCGGCGGACTCTCGGACCGCCTCCAGCCGCTCGGTGAGCCGGGTGCGCCGGCCTTCGAGGATGCGGATGCGGGTCTCGGCGTCCGTCTGCGCGAAGAACGCGAAGCGGACGTCGAAGTTCTCGTCCTCCCAGGCGGCCGGGCCCGACGACGCGAGGACGGTCTGGAGATGCTCCTTGCCGTCCGCGGTCAGCCGGTACACGATCCGCCCGCGCCGACCCGACAGCGGTGCCTTGCCCGAAGACCTGGCACCGGGCTGGCGGGTCCCTGGCGTCCGGACCGCGGCCGCGGGGGCCTCGCGCTCGGTGGTCTCGATGAGGCCGCGGGCGACGAGAGACTTCAGCGCCGGGTAGAGGGTGCCGTAGGAGAACGCGCGGAACGAGCCGAGCAGCAGGTTGAGCCGCTTGCGCAGCTCGTACCCGTGCAGCGGGGCGGAGTTGAGCAGGCCGAGGATGGCCGTCTCGAGCACCACAGACCTGCTGCGCACGAGGGTTCCCCTCCCTGTCCGATTGTCCGTCCCTGCCGACCCGTCGTCACGACGTATCGAGTCGATACATCGCGAGAATAGGACTCGTCGACATGGTCGTGCAACGCCAGGCGTCCCGACGGCGCGTCCGGCGAGTTGTGAAGGTTCCGCGAAGCGCAGGCCAGAGGGGTGGGGACGGTCGGCGCAAACCGTCGCCCCAGGCCGCGGGGACTCCCGTCGGCCGTTCGGCATCGCCTAGTGTTCCCTGTGGTCCGCAGGCCGGCGTGCGCCCATCGAGAGCGCTGCCGGTCCCGCACGACGAAAGGCTTGACGTGGCGAGGAGACGTCGCTTCTGGAACTACCCGCGCCCGAACAAGGGCCCGGTGCAGCGCTGGCTGCCCTCGTGGCGCATCGTGCTCGGCACCGGCCTCACCGGCGTGGCGCTCGGCGCCGGCCTGTTCGTGGCCGCGTGGAGCACGACGACGATCCCGGACAACCTCTCCGCGGTCAACGACCAGGCCACGACCGTCTACTGGTCGAACGGCAAGCCCATGGGCACGTACGGCGAGCAGAAGCGCGAGCTCGTCAAGCTCGCCGACCTCCCGCCGTACGTCGGCAACGCCGTCGTCGCGTCCGAGGACAAGACGTTCTGGACCAACAGCGGCGTCGACGTCAAGGGCATCGCCCGCGCGGCCTACACGAACCTTACGAGCGGCACCACGCAGGGCGCGTCCACGCTGACGCAGCAGTACGTGGAGCGGTACTACATCGACACCACGAAGTCGTACGCCGGCAAGGCCCGCGAGGCGATCATCGCGCTCAAGGTGGCCCAGACGCAGCCCAAGGAAGAGGTGCTGGAGAACTACCTCAACACCATCTACTGGGGCCGGAGCACCTACGGCATCCAGGCGGCGTCGCAGGAGTACTTCGACAAGGACGCCAAGGACCTCACGCCGTCCGAGGCCGCGCTGCTCGCCGGCATCATCCCCTCGCCGAACAACTGGGACCCGTCCGTCAACGAGAAGCAGGCGAAGATCCGCTGGGAACGCGGCATCAACCGGATGTACGAGCAGGGCTACATCACGGCGGACGAGCACGCGAAGGCGAAGTTCCCCAAGTTCCAGAAGAAGAAGGAAGCGACGAACACCTGGGGCGGGCAGAAGGGGTACCTGCTCGCCGCGGTGCGCAAGGAGCTCATCCGCACCGACAGCAACCCCGACGGCCCGTTCTCCGAGGAGGACCTCGACACCCGCGGCCTGAAGATCACCACGACGATCGACCAGAAGCTGCAGAACGCCGCGGTCGACGTCGAGAAGTCGCTGCACGAGGACGGCCCCTACGGCAAGGCGAGCAAGAAGACCCGCATGTCGCTCGTGTCGATGGACCCGCAGACCGGCGCCGTGAAGGCGCTGTACGGCGGGCCGGACTACGTCAAGCAGTCGCTCAACACGGCCACCCAGGACACGGTGCAGGCCGGGTCGACCTTCAAGCCGTTCACGCTCATCGGCGCGCTCGAGGAGGGGCACACCCTCGACGAGAAGTACGACGGCAACTCGCCGTTCTACTACAAGGACCCGGATTCCGGGGAGGTGTGGGAGCCGCAGAACTTCGGCGGGTACAGCTACGGGCAGATCGACCTCACCAAGGCGACGGCGAACTCGGTGAACTCGGTCTACGGAGCGCTCAACATCGAGATCGGCCCGAAGAAGACGGCGGAGGTCGCGCACCGCGCCGGGATCCGGGAGAGCACGCAGATCGACCCGGTGCCGTCGAACGTGCTCGGCACGGCTGACGTGTACCCGATCGACCTGGCCCGGGCGTACTCGACGATCGCGGCGGGCGGCTACCGCACGACGCCCCACGTCGTGTCGAAGGTGACCACCCTGGACGGCAGCGTCGTCTACAAGGGGCCGACGGAGCAGAAGAAGGAGTTCGACGCGGACGCCATCACGGCCGCGACGTACGCGATGACCAAGGTCGTGGAGGAGGGCTCCGGCGAGCCCGCCCAGGAGCTCGGCCGCCCCGTCGCCGGCAAGACCGGCACGTCGAACGACAACAAGTCGGCGTGGTTCGCGGGCTTCGTCCCGCAGCTCACCACCGTCGTCGGCCTGCGCCAGTACACGACCCTGGACCTCGAGGCCGGGAAGATGGGTGGCCAGGACCAGATCCACCCGTTCGGCGACTACCCGGAGATCACCGGTGGTTCCTGGCCGGTGCGCGCGTGGACCGACTTCATGGAGGTCGCGACCGACGGCATGGACGTCGAGGAGTTCCCCGAGTACGTGCCGCCGCAGCCCACGTACACGCCGACGCCCACCCCCTCCGAGACGGAGGAGGAGACGGTCACGGTCCCGGACAACCTCATCGGGCAGGACGTCGCGGCGGTCACGACGCAGCTGGAGCAGCTGGGGCTGAAGGTGCGCACCCAGGCGCAGAACAGCGACGACCCGAAGGGCACCGTGCTGCAGTACTCGGGGGCGGGCCAGGAGGTGCCGAAGGGCACCACCATCACGCTCGTCGTCTCGACCGGTCAGCCGGACCAGCCCGCACAGGTCGTGGTGCCGAACGTCGTGGGGATGCCCCGCACCACCGCCGAGCAGGCGCTCAACGGCGGCCAGCTGAAGGCGAAGGTGCAGGAGGAGTTCAGCGACCAGGCCGTGGGCCAGGTCATCGCCATGTACCCGGGCTCCGGCACCAGCGTCGACCCCGGGTCGACCGTGACGATCGTCGTGTCCAAGGGACCGCAGGACAACGGGAACGGCAACGGGAACGGCAACGGGAACCAGACGACCCCGACCCCGACGCCGACCTCGACCCCCACCGACGACGGTGGCGACGGCCTCCTCGGCGGGATCGACGACAACTGACCGATTTCCGGGACGCCCGCACCAGCGGGTATCCTGGTCGACTGGCTGTGCCCGCCGTCTCGGACCGTTCCGGGGTGGGGTGCGGCCGACGCACGAATGAACCCTCCTGTCACGGAACGACCGTGACCGCTGAGACCAGAGGAGGTGGGTTGAACACATGCGTCAGTACGAGCTGATGGTGATCCTGGACCCGGAGGTCGAGGAGCGCACCGTGGCCCCGTCGCTGGAGAAGTACCTGTCGGTCATCTCGACCGAGGGTGGCTCCGTCGACAAGGTCGACATCTGGGGTCGTCGCCGCATGGCGTACGACATCAACAAGCGTTCCGAGGGCATCTACGCCGTCGTCGACTTCACGTCGACGCCGGACACCGCGAAGGAGCTGGACCGCCAGCTCGGCCTGAACGAGGCCGTGCTGCGCACCAAGATCCTGCGCACCGACGCCCGCTGAGACCTGAACCGAATCTCTGCCCCCGTCGCGGGCGGCGTCCCTCGGGATGTCGGCGCCCCGTGATGGGATCCCCTCACGACTCTCGGACGAACGAAGGAGCTTGGCATGGCTGGTGAGACCGTCATCACGGTCGTCGGAAACCTGGTCGCGGACCCGGAGCTGCGCTTCACCCCGTCAGGGGCTGCCGTCGCCAACTTCCGCATCGCGTCCACGCCGCGCACGTTCGATCGTCAGACCAACGAGTGGAAGGACGGCGAGGCGCTGTTCCTCGCCTGCTCGGTCTGGCGCGAGGCCGCGGAGAACGTGGCCGAGACGCTGACGAAGGGCATGCGCGTCATCGTGCAGGGCCGTCTGACGCAGCGCTCGTACGAGACCCGCGAGGGGGAGAAGCGCACCGTCGTGGAGCTGCAGGTCGACGAGGTCGGCCCGTCGCTGAGGTACGCCTCGGCGAAGGTCACCCGCGCCCAGCGTTCCGGTGGCGGCGGCGGCTTCGGCGGTGGCGGCGGCAACCAGGGGGGCGGCTACGGCGGCCCCCAGGGTGGCGGCCAGCCCGGCGGAGGCTTCGGTTCTTCCGGCGGCGGTCAGAGCAACGACCCGTGGGCCACGGCCGGTCCCGCCTCCTCCGGTGGCGGATTCTCGGACGAGCCCCCGTTCTGATCGACGCCTGTCCCCAGATCACCTGTCCTCCGACGTCGGCCTCGCGGCCGGCGCGACGTGAGGACTGCACCTGAAAAGGAGCAACACCATGGCGAAGCCTGTGGTGCGCAAGCCCAAGAAGAAGGCCAACCCGCTCAAGACGGCCAAGATCGAGTCCGTCGACTACAAGGACACCGCGCTGCTGCGCAAGTTCATCTCCGACCGCGGCAAGATCCGCGCGCGTCGCGTGACCGGCGTCTCCGTCCAGGAGCAGCGCCAGATCGCCCGTGCCGTGAAGAACGCCCGTGAGATGGCGCTGCTGCCGTACTCGTCCTCGGCCCGCTGACCGGAAGGATCACTGAATCATGTCGAAGCTGATCCTGACCCACGAGGTCACCGGTCTTGGTGAGCCCGGCGACGTCGTCGAGGTGAAGGACGGGTACGCCCGGAACTTCCTCATCCCGCGCCGTCTGGCCACCCCGTGGACCAAGGGCGCCGAGTCGCAGGTCTCCGCGATCCGCAAGGCTCGCAAGGCCCGCGAGATCGCCACGCTGGACGAGGCCAAGGCGGTGGCCGACTCGCTCAACGCGAAGACGGTCGTCGTCACGGCGCACGCCGGTGAGTCCGGCCGTCTGTTCGGTGCCGTCACCACCGGTGACATCGCCGACGCGGTCGCCGCCTCCGGCCAGCAGGTGGACAAGCGCAAGATCGAGATCGGCCAGCCGATCAAGACGACCGGTGAGTACACCGTGTCGGTGCGCCTGCACCCCGAGGTCTCCGCGAAGATCTCCGTCAAGGTCGTCGCCGGCTGAACGCCTGACACCTGACGCACGTCGGCCCGGTCCCCCTGCGAGGGGGCCGGGCCGTCGTGCGTCTCAGCGCCGGGCCGCGAGGTAGCGCAGCACGGCCATGACCCGGCGGTCGGCGTCGTCGTCGGGGGCGAGCCCGAGCTTCGCGAAGATCGAGCGGACGTGCTTGTGCACGGCGCCGGCCGAGACGACGAGGCGCGCGGCGATCGCGGCATTCCCGAGGCCCTCGGCCATGAGGCCGAGCACCTCCAGCTCCCGGGGCGTGAGCGGGGCGAGGGGGTCGCCGCGCGAGCGCAGCACGAGCAGCTGCGCGACCACCTCGGGGTCGACCGCCGTCCCCCCGGCCGCGACCCGGGCGAAGCTCGCCAGGAAGTCGTCGACCCGCCCGACCCGCTCCTTCAGCAGGTAGCCGAGACCCCCGGAGCGGTCGTGGAGCAGGTCGGTCACGAAGGCCTGCTCGACGTACGCGGACAGGACGAGGAGACCGATGCCGGGCCGGAGCGCACGGGCGGCGACGGCGGTCCGGATCCCCTCGTCCGTGTGGGTCGGCGGCATGCGGACGTCGAGGACGGCCACGTCCACGGTGCGCCCCGCGGCCAGCTCGCGGCGCAGGGCGCCCAGCAGGGCCTCGCCGTCGCCGACCGCGGCGACGACGTCGTGCCGTTCGCCGTCGAGCAGCATCCGCAGGCCCTCGCGCAGGAGGGTGTCGTCCTCGGCGATCAGGACGCGCACGGCACCTCCACCTCCAGCCGCGTGGGGCCGCCCGGAGGGCTCGTGACCCGCATCGAGCCGTCGAGGGCCCGGACGCGCGCGGCGATGCCGCGCAGCCCCGTGCCGCCGGCGTGACCGCCCCCGACCGTGGCACCGCCGACGCCGTCGTCCTCGATGACGAGACGCGCCACGGGCGCCCCGTCCCGGGTGGCGGGCGCGAGGTCGACGGAGCACGACGTGGCCGAGGCGTGCCGGGAGACGTTGGCCAGGCCCTCAGCCGCGACGTGGTACAGCGCGGACTCGACGGCCGCGGGGAGGGGCGTCGCCACCGCGGCCGTGACGCGGCACGGGACGTCGGTCGACGCGGCGAGCCCCGCGAGGGCGCCCTCGATCCCACGCTCCGCGAGCACGGGCGGCCGGATGCCGCGCACCACGGTGCGCAGCTGGTCGAGGGCCTCCTCGGCGGCCGTCTGCGCCGCGCCGAGGGCGTCGAGGGCGGGGCCCACGTCCGCCCCGGGCGCGAGCGCGGCGACGCGGCGGTGCGCCACCCCGAGCATGACGCTGACGCCGACGACGCGGCTCTGCGCGCCGTCGTGCAGCGCGCGCTCGATCCGTTCGAGCTCCGCGGTGTGGGCGTCGAGCGCCGCCGCCCGGGAGCGGGTCAGCTCCGCCACCCGGAGCGAGGCGTCGACGGAGGGGGAGGGCGTGAGGAGCGACCGGGCGAGACGTACCTCGAGGGCGGCGACGGCGGGGGCCACGGCGACCACCGCGACGCACCAGGCGGCTCCTCCCGCGAGGACGGCGAGGGCTCCGCCCCAGGTGGTCACGGGGTGGCCGAGGGCGGTCCCGGCCTCGCCGGCGGGGATCAGCCGCCACCACAGCACGAAGGTCAGGTCGCGCAGCGCGAGGACGACCATGACGAGGACCAGGACGCTGAGCAGGAGGCCGACGGTCCCGTGAGCCACGCACCAGGCGAGGTCACGGCGCGTCGCGGGGTCCCGGAGCACGGCCGTCCGTGCGGTGCCGCGCACCGGGGACCTGCTCGCCGGGGCCAGGCCGTAGGGGGAGACGACGGTGACGCCGGCACGCGCCAGCCGGGACCGTTCCAGCGTGCCGACACGGCGCAGGAGAGCGGCTGTGGCGGGCCAGGCGAGCAGCCCGACGCCGACCAGGGAGGTGAGGGCCACCAGCAGGACGACGAGCGTGGCGGCGAAGGCCAGAGCCTGGGTGACGAGCCCGCCGCCGATCGTCTCGACGGCCGGGAGCAGCCGTCCGCCGGTGATGGCCCCGGCCGCGTTCCTCCGCACCACTCCGCCCCCTCGTCGTCCCGCCCACCGTAGGCGACGGCCCTCGTCGGCGGCGCCTGACGGCGGCAAAGGTAGCGCGTGCACCACCGCGGAGACGGCAGCAGGCGGGATGGGTCGCGGGCACGCGCATGCCTAGCGTCGAACGAGACGCCGCACGGTGCGGCGTCGGGAGGAGGGAACGATGGCCGAGGTCGACGAGAGTCGGTACGACAGCCCGGGGCTAGGGCTCCGGCTGGTCGCGTGGACCGCGCTGGTGGTCGGGGTGCTCGTCAACGTCGCCGTCGCGTTCCTGCTGGTCACGCCCCAGGTGATCGCGGCGGTCCCGAGGTTCCAGGAGCTCACCGTGTGGTGGCCCGAGCTGCCGGACGTACCCGGTCCGCCGCTGCTGCTCCAGCTCGTCTCGGGGGTGCCGGCCGTGGTCGCGGCCGGGTACCTCGTCGTGGACCGGACCAGGCGCCGCCGCGGCACCGGCCGGCGTGGTCGCGCCTGACGGCGGCCTGGGGGATCAGGTCGACAGCCGGGGCACGAGGATGCAGTCGACGAGCTCGACGCCGCCCGGTACGTCCTCCCCGCCGATCTTGCGGACGAGCAGCTCGGCCGCGCGGCGGCCGACCGCCCGCAGGTTGAGGTCCACCGAGGTGATGCTGGGCCGGGCGGCCTCGACGATGACGTCCCAGTTGTCGACGCCGACGACGCCCACGGCGCCGGGCGCGTCGACGCCGTTCTCGCGCAGGCACTCGAGGACGCCGCGCGCGATCTGGTCGTTCGCGCAGAAGACCCCGTCGAACGTGGTGGTCCCGAGGAGCCGGCGCGCCGCCTCGTAGCCCCACCGCTCGGTCCACTCGCCGTACAGCACCTCGCCCCCGGCGAGCTCGGCCCCGAGCTCGCCGAGGGCACGGGTCGCGCCCTCGACGCGGTGGTTGCTCGCCGTGTGGCGCCGGGGGCCGACGACGACGGCGATGCGACGACGGCCGGTGCCCACGAGGTGCGCGATCGCCCGGGCGGCGCCACCGGCGTCGTCCGGGACCACGGAGACGTCGTCCGGGTCCTGGGACGGCGACAGCGCGTACACCGCGGGGACGCCGAGGAGCGACGTGATCGACGTCCGCGCGTCGCTGGTGCGGCCGGCGACGATGATGCCGTCGACGTGACGGCTGCGAAGCGTCTGGACATAGTGCCGCTCGCGGATCGGGTCGCCCCGGCTCTCGGCGAGGAGCATCGAGATCTCACCGGCGCCAAAGGTGTCCTCCGCGCCGGTGAGGATCGGGATGGTGAACCGGCCGTAGGAGTCGGTCGAGAGCACGCCCACGATGAACGAACGCCCTTCCGCCTGGGCGCGCGCGTCAGGACCCGGCTCGAAGCCGAGCGCCGCGGCGGCGTCGAGGACCCGCCGTCGGGTGTCGTCGCTCAGCTGACCGCGGCCGTTGAGCGCCTTGGAGACAGTCCCGACCGAGACACCGCTGGACTCGGCGACCTGCGCCAACGTCACGCGTCCGTGCGCCATGCCCGTCCTTCCCTCGCTCTGCCGACCCTCATGACGGCAACGTTTCCGCATCATAGGGCAGGTTGGGCCGCCTGTGCCGTTGACAGCACGGCAACGCACGGAATAGTTTGCCGGAAACGCGCGGCACAGTTGCCGCACGTCTCCCGACGAAGGAGATCGACGATGAAGCCTTCCCTCCGGCGACGCAGGCTGGCCCTGCTCGTGGTCACCGCCCTGGCTGCCACCCCCGTGCTCGCCGCGTGCGGCGCGGACGACGGTGCCGGCGACGGCGGGCCCGTCACGCTCGACGTGTGGGCCCGCGACGGCGACAACTCCCTCGACAAGCAGGTGGCGGCCTTCGAGAAGGCGCACCCTGACATCGCGGTCGACGTCACCCTGGTCAACAACGACCAGTACCTGACGAAGTTCGCGAACTCCATCCGCGCCGGCTCGGTGCCGGACCTCATCGACTTCGACATCATCAACGCGCCCCTGCTGGCGACGCAGGGACAGCTCCTCGACATCACGGACAAGACGAACGGGCTGCCGAACCTCTCCGACGTCGCCACGGCGGGGGTCGACATCGGCACGCTCGACGACGCCGTGTACTCCCTGCCGGTGGCCCTCACGGGCTCGCAGATGTTCTGGAACAAGAAGCTCTTCACCGAGGCGGGGCTCGACCCCGACACACCGCCGAAGGACCTTGCCCAGGTCAAGGCCTACGCCGAGAAGATCCAGGCGCTCGGTGACGACATCACGGGCTTCTCGACGATCGGCGGCGTCGGGCAGGCGTTCACGGGGTTCCCGAGCGGGTGGGCGGACGGCGGGGACGTCTTCACCGAGGCGGGACCGGACCAGACGAGCACCTTCGACGACCCGGCGATGGTCGGCATGGTGTCCTGGTACCAGGACATGTGGGAGTCGGGGCTGATGCAGCCGACCGACGAGCCCAACCAGGACCCGGGCAACGTCGGCAGCCAGAACGCCCTCGCGGGCAAGGTGGGCATCATGTTCACCGGCGCCAACGTGTTCGCCGGGCACGAGGACGAGTTCGGCTCCGCGGCGGGCATCCCTGGCAGCGACGGCGAGCTCGCGTCGTTCCTGGGCGGCAACCAGGCCGCCATCCCGCTCGGCTCGGAGCACCCGGACGAGGCCTGGACGCTCCTCGAGTGGCTCGTCACCGACCGCGAGGCGGCGACGATCAACGGCGAGGCCGGCTGGATCGCGCCGGACCTGAAGCTCGCCGACGACCTCGCCGAGGACGAGTGGTCGACGAACCGGGTCGGTTCGCTGGCCGTCGGGAAGCTCCCGAAGTCGATCGCCTACTTCGCGACCATCAACGACCCCAACGGTCCGTGGGCGCAGAACTCGCAGGCGGCGATCTTCCAGGGCGCCGACCCGAAGACCGCGCTCGAGAAGGCGGCGCAGCAGGCGGACCAGCTCATCGCCGACGCGTACAACCAGGTGGGCTGAGGCGATCTCCGATGGTCGTCGCACACGCTCCCGTGACGCGCGCTCTGCCGCGGCCCGGCGTCGGACGCCGCCGGGCCGCCGGCCGCAGGGCGGCGCTCGGCCTGCTGCTGGTCTCCCCGGCTCTGCTGCTCTCCCTCGTCTTCTTCGTGGTCCCGCTCGTCCTGCTCGTGGTCATGTCGTTCGCCGACTGGCCCCTGCTGGGCCAGGTGCGTCCCGCCGGCCTGGCGAACTATGCGCGGGCGCTCGGTGACGACACCTTCGCGCGCGCCCTCCTGTTCTCCGTGCTCTTCACCGTCGCCCTCGTGCCGCTGTCGCTGCTGGTCTCCTACGCCGCGGCGGTCATTGTGCGCGGCGAAGGACGCGTGGTGTCGTTCGTGCGTACCGCGTTCTTCGTGCCGGTCGTCATCGGCTTCACGGCGGCCGCCTACATGGCTTCGGTGATGCTCATGCCGGGCACGGGGGTGCTGAACGTGCTCTTCCGGTCGCTCGGCCTGTCCGACGGGCAGACCGCCTGGTTCACGGACCCGACGCGCGCGTTCTGGGCCATCGTCGCGCTGACGGTCTGGAAGGGCATGGGCGTCGCGATGATCCTGCTGATGGCCGGCATGCAGGCGGTTCCCGGTGAGGTGTACGACGCGGCGAAGATCGACGGGGCGGGCTGGTGGCGCCGGGAGGTGTCCGTGACGTTCCCGCTCATCCGCCGGCAGTTCGCGCTGTGCCTCATCCTCGCGGTGTCGGGCACCCTGCTCGTGTTCGACCAGTTCTTCGTGCTCACCAAGGGCGGCCCGAGCGGCGCCACCACCACGGCCGTGATGTACACGTACGCGCAGTCGTTCGTGCGGTACAACCTCGGCTACGGGGCGGCGCTGTCGATGATCATCACGGCGATCATCCTCGCGCTCGCCGTGATCCAGCTGCGCGCCCTGCGGGCGGGTGGCGGGGAGGCGCAGTCATGACCACGCTCACCCGGACCACTACAGGCGCCGGCGCCCCCGTCCGTCGAGGGAGCGAGCCGCGGGCGGGCGGCGGCCACCGATCGCTGTCCTCGGCCGCCTACCTGGTCGGCGGTACCGTCCTGGCGCTCGCGTCCCTCGCGCCCGTCCTGTACATCGCCCTGCGCTCGTTCCTCCCGCCGTCCGCGGACGCCGACGGCATCGGCTGGGGGTCGCTGCTCGACCTCACGGCAGCGAACTACGCGCGGATCTTCGACCCGTCCGTCGGCATCACGACCTACGTGCGCAACTCCTTCGTCGTCGCGATCAGCGTGGCGCTGTTGACCGGGCTCGTCGCCACGCTCGCGGGGTACGCGCTCTCCCGCCTGCGGTTCCCGCTCGCGGCGCTGGTCTTCGTCGTCCTCCTCGGGCCGATGGTGGTGCCGTACCAAGGCCTCCTCACCCCGCTGTCGATCGTGCTCGGCAAGCTGGGCCTGCTGGACTCGCTCACAGGCGTCGTCCTCGTCCTGGTCACGCTCCAGCTGCCGTTCTCCGTGTTCGTGATGCGCAACACGCTCGACGGCATCCCCGTGGAGCTGGAGGAGGCGGCGCAGCTCGACGGCGCCGGCCTCGGACGGCTCCTGCGGTCCGTCATGGTGCCTCTCGCGTGGCCGGGTGTCGTCACGGTCTGCCTGTTCGGCTTCATGGCGGGGTGGAACGACCTGCTGAGCTCCGTGGTCTTCCTGTCGAGCGAGGACAAGTACACGTTGCCCCTTGCGCTCACGAACATCACGACGTCGTTCAAGATCCCGGGCGTGCAGATCGTCGACCCAGGTCTCCTCACGGCGACCGCCTGCGTCGCGACCGTCCCCGTCGTCATCCTCTTCCTCGCGCTCCAGCGCTACTACACCAAGGGCCTCATCGGGGGTTCGATCAAGTGAAAGGTTCCACCGTGAACACTCCTGCCACGCCGTCGGGCACCACGTCGCGGGCCCCCGCCGGGCGCGAGCTGCCTCTCGGCGCGATCACCCCGCGCGGCTGGCTGCGCGACCAGCTCCGCCTCCAGGCCGACGGCCTGACCGGCCAGCTCGAGAAGATCTGGCCCGACGTCGGTCCGACCAACGCCTGGCGCGGCGGCGCCGAGGGGGAGGACTGGGAGCGCGGCCCCTACTACCTCGACGGCCTGCTGCCGCTGGCCCACGTGCTCGAGGACGAGGCCCTGCTCGCGCAGGTGCAGCCCTGGGTCGAGGCGATCCTCGCCTCCCAGCGGGAGGACGGCTTCTTCGGCCCGACGACGAACGACGACTGGTGGCCGCGCATGGTCGCCCTCAAGGTCCTCACCCAGCACGCGGACGCCACCGGCGACGAGCGTGTCGTGCCGTTCCTGCAGCGGTACTTCCGCCATCAGCTGGAGCACCTCCCGGGCCGTCCGCTGCGTTCGTGGGGCAGGGCGCGCGGTGCCGACAACGCCCTGTCCGTGTGGTGGTTGCACCACCGCACGGGCGAGGAGTGGCTGCTCGACCTCGTCGACCTTCTCGACGTCCAGACGATCCAGTGGGACGACTACCTCGGCGGTGACCTCATCACCGGGGCGGCGCGCGTCTTCTCGCACCGCATCCACGGGCCGAACGTCGCCATGGGTCTCAAGAAGGGTGCGGTCGACTGGGTGCGCGACGGCGACGACGCGCGCCGGGCCGCCACGGAGCGCTCGTTCGCGAACCTCGACCGCTGGCACGGGCAGGCGCACGGCTGGTTCTCGGGCGACGAGTGGCTCGGTGGCCCGGAGGCGGCGGCCGGCATCGAGACCTGCCAGGTCGTCGAGATGATGTTCACCTGCGGGGTGCTCGCCGCCACGTTCGGCGACGGCGTGCAGGGCGACCGGCTGGAGTCGCTGGCCTTCAACCTGCTGCCCGCGTCGTGCGACCCGCGCATGCTGGCGCACCAGTACCACCAGCAGGCGACCCAGCTCGAGGTGTCGGTGGCACGCCGTGACTGGTCGTTCTCCTCCGACGACGCGAACCTGTTCGGGCTCGAGCCGCACTTCGGGTGCTGCACGGCGAACTTCCACCAGGGATGGCCGAAGTTCGTGCGGAACCTGTGGATGCGGGCCGACGACGGCGGCCTGCGCGCGGTCGCGTACGCGCCTGCGGTGGTGCGCACCGACGTCGGCGGCGACCCGGTGACCGTCTCCGTCGAGACCGCCTACCCGTTCGAGGAGACGATCGGCGTCGTCGTCGACACGGAGCGCGTCGAGCCTTTCGACCTGCAGCTGCGGGTGCCCGGCTGGGCGACGACGTTCGACCTCACCGTGGACGGAGAGGCTGTCGACGTCGTACCGGTGGACGGGTACGTGACCGTGCGGCGCTCGTGGGCGGGCGGCGCGGACGTGCGTCTCGTGCTGCCGATGGCCCCGCGCGTCGTGCGCCGGGCGCGCCAGGCGGCTGCCGTGTTCCTCGGGCCGCTGTCGATGGTGCACCCGCTGGGCGAGAACTGGGTCGAGGTGCCGGGAGCGCCCGGCCTCGGCGAGTGGGAGGTCCACCGCCGCACGTCGTGGAACAAGGCTCTGGCGGACGTCGCGCACGCCGCGTCGTGGGAGGTGGAGCGCACCGCCGTCCGCGAGGTCCCGTGGGGGCTGACGGGCCCACGGCCCGGCGAGGGATCGCCGGTCAAGGTGCACGCGCCGGGCGCCCGGGCCACCGAGTGGCGGGCACAGGGCGTGGACGCGCCGCCCCCGCCTCCCAGCCCGCTGCTGGAGCGGGGCGCAGGAGACGACGTCACCCTCGTGCCCTACGGCCTTGCCCGCCTGCGCGTGGCCGAGTTCCCGGTCGTCGGGAGCTGGGCCGACCGCGACGACCCGGACGACCCGCAGTACGCCCAGGCATGACGAGGGCTGCCGCCGTCGGTGACGGGCCGCCCCTCGATCCGGTGCTGCTGCGGATCCTGGAGGCGGCCGGTCTCCCGGCGACAGGCCGATTCGTGCCCAAGGCCGGCTGGGTGAGCACGGCGTGGGTCGGTGATGCCGTCGTCGTCCGGCTGAACACCGACGAGCGGTTCCGCGACGCCTATCGCCACGAGGCGAGGGTCGTCGACCTGCTCGCCGGCAGCGAGGTGCCGCACGCCCGGCACCTCGCCCACGGCGACGGCCCGGACGGGCCGTGGGCGGTCTCCGAACGTCTGCCCGGCCGGTCCCTGTACGACGCGTGGCCCACGGCGGGCCTGCGGACGCGCCGGTCGACCATCGAGAGCCTCGGCTCGGCGTTGCGCGCGCTCCACCGCGTCGCCGCTCCTGCCGACCTGATGCCGCCCTGGTTGACCGGTGCGCTCTCCGGCGGCCCGTGGCCGGCGTTCCACCCGCCCGTGGTCGGTGCGACCCTCCGGCAGGTCGAGGCTGCCCGGCGGCAGCCCGACCACGACCCGCGCCTGCTCGCGGACGTCGACGCGTGGGTCCGGGAGCGGCTGGCCCTGTTCGCCGCCGACCCGCCCGTCCTCGTCCACGGCGACCTGCACGGATCGAACCTGATCGTCGACCGAGGACGCGTCACCGGCCTGATCGACTTCGCGGAGGCGGTGGCCCAGCCGGCCGACGTCGAGCTCGACACCATCCTTCGGTGGTGCGCGAGAGCTCGAGAGTTCCCGCCCACGCCGGACGCCCGAGGGCTCGACGAGACCACGCTGGCGGAGGTCCCCGGATGGCTGCACGGCGCATATCCGGAGCTGTTCGAGCGCGAGCACCTGCGCGAGCGCCTGAACTTCTACGACATGTACGGAGAGCTCAGCCTGGCCGCGCACCACCCTCTGCCCGACGGCCGTGCCGCGGCGCGGGTCCGCGTCGCGCGCCTGCTGTCCGGCCACAACCATCTGGACGGCCTCGCCTGGTAGGTGCCGCCCCTGCCCGCCCGTCCGTCGACACGTCCATGACGGGCCGGCGACGTCAGGCGCCCGTCACCATCCAGCGGTCCCCGCGCGCTCGCAGCCCGGTCGTCAGGGCGCGGGCCAGCATGAAGACGCCGGCGAACGCGCCCCAGAGCCACGCGAGCCCGATCGCGCCGTCGGGTGCCCATGCCCGTACGGCGAGGGCGAAGGGCACGTAGACGACGAGCGTGAGCATGCCCGCCCACGCCAGGAACCGGCCGTCACCGGCCCCGATGAGGACGCCGTCGAGCACGAACACCCAGCCCGCCATCGGCATCAGGACGCCGGTCACGACCAGACCGGCGGTGATCGCGACGCGCACGTCGTGGTCGGACGTGAACAGCGGCGCGACCCACCACCCGGACACGGCGAACACGACGCCGATGACGACGCCCGCGCCGACGCCCCACTGCAGGGAGCGGCGCAGCACCGCCCGCACCCGGTCGACGTCGCCCGAGCCGAGCCCATGACCCACCAGGGCCTGACCCGCGATCGCGAGGGCGTCGAGCGCGAACGCCGCCAGCCCCCACAGGCTGTTGACGACCTGGTAGCCGGCCAGCGCCGCCGCCCCCAGGCTGGTCGCCACGGCCACCGTCAGCAGGATCGCCAGTCGCAGCGACGCCGTCCGGACGAAGAGCGGTGCCCCCGCTCGGGCGTTCGCCCAGATGCCGGCGTGGTGCGGGCGCAGCGACGCGTGGTGG
>NZ_JBHUWC010000081.1:0-16879 GCF_042670225.1 Isoptericola sp. NPDC057191
CCGGCGGGCGGGGCGCCCCGCCCGGCCGCCGCCGCCGCCCGGGAACTCCCCGGGCGGCGGGGGCGGCCGGCCGAGTCAGCCGTCGAGCGCGTCCTTGAGGAACGCCACCGCCTGGGCGACAGCGGCCTTCGCCGCGTGGGTGTCGTGCATCGAGTTCACCATGACGAAGTCGTGGATGATCGCGGCGTACCGGACCTGCGTCACCGGCACGCCCGCGTCGCGCAGCTTGCCCGCGAAAGCCTCGCCCTCGTCCCGGAGCACGTCGGCCTCCGCGTTGATGACGAGCGCCGGCGGGAGGCCCGCGAGCTGCTCGGTCGTCGCCCGGAGCGGCGACGCCGTGATCTCGGCCCGCTCGGCCTCGTCGGTCGTGTACTGGTCCCAGAACCACTGCATGCCGGTGCGCGAGAGGAAGTAGCCGTCCGCGAACTCCTCGTACGACGGCGTGTCGAACGCCGCGTTCGTCACCGGGTAGAACAGCACCTGACCCCGGAACGCGACGTCGCCGCGCTCCTTCGCCATGAGCGTCAGGGCGATCGCCATGTTCCCGCCGACCGAGTCGCCGGCGATCGCGACGCGCGAGCCGTCGAGGTCCTTCTCCGCGCCGGAGCGCGCCACCCAGGACGCCACCGCGTAGGACTGCTCGTTGGCGACCGGGTAGCGGACGTCGGGCGAGCGGTCGTACTCGGGGAACACGACGGCCGCGCCGGTCCCGACCGCCAGGTCGCGCACGAGCCGGTCGTGCGTGTGCGCGTCGCCGAACACCCAGCCCGCACCGTGCGTGTAGACGATGACCGGCAGGACGCCGGTCGCGCCGCGCGGCCGCACGATCCGTACCCGCACCGAGCCGGTGGGGCCGCCGTCGACGGTGATCCACTCCTCGTCGATGTCGGGCTTCCAGATCTCCGCGTCCTGCACGGAGTCGACGGCCTTGCGGCCCTCCTCGGGTCCGAGGTCGTAGAGGTACGGCGGGTTCGCCGTGGCGTCGACGAACTCCTGCGCAGCCTGCTCGAGAGAGATGTTCCGGGGGTTGCCCTGCATGGGACGGCCTTCCTGGTCGGGGGTGGTGCTGATGGTGGGGTGGGACACGGGGTCGTCAGCCGAGCTCGGCGGGGGCGTCGGCGATGAGGCTGTGTGCTCTCATCACACCGCCCAGGGACCACTTGCACCACGCAGAACGCACGCAGAACGGGGAGCCGAGTCCTGCGCCTGTTCTTCGTGGCGCGCGACGGCGCGGCGCCGATGGACTGGCAGCTCCGACACCCGTCTCCGAGGAGCTCCCATGTCTGCAGTCCCCACGGTCGTCCTGGTCCACGGCGCGTTCGCCGAGTCGGCCAGCTGGTCCGGTGTGCTCTCCCGTCTCGCCGCGGCCGACGTCCCCGCCTTCGCCACCCCGAACCCGTTGCGCAGCGTCGCCACCGACGCCGAGAACGTGCGGCGGGTGGTCGAGGCCGTCGAGGGGCCTGTCGTCCTGGTCGGGCACTCCTACGGGGGCGCCGTGATCACCGAGGCGGCGAGCGACAACCCTGGCGTGGTCGGGCTCGTGTACGTCGCCGCGTTCGCGCCCGACCACGGCGAGAGCTGCTTCGAGCTCACCGACAAGTTCCCCGGGAGCACCCTGGGGGGCACGGTGCGATCGGTCCCGCTCGGTGACGGCACGAACGACCTGTACGTCGACCGGGCGCTGTTCGGCGAGCAGTTCGCCGCCGACGTCCCCCCGCACGAGGCGGCGCTGCAGGCGGCGACCCAGCGGCCGATCCGCGACCTCGCCCTGGCGGAGCGGCTCGGCGCCGCCCACCCCGCCTGGCGGTCGCTGCCCTCGTCCTTCGTGTTCGGCGACGCGGACCGGAACATCCCGGTCGCCGGGCTCCGCTTCATGGCGGACCGGTCCGGCAGCGCGCACGTCACCGAGGTGCCCGGGGCGTCCCACTCCGTCGCCGTCTCCCACCCCGACGTCGTCGCGGCCGTGATCGTGGACGCCGTCCGGCAGCACGGCTGACCAGCAGGCCCGACCGCCCGGCAGGTGGCGGCGGCGCACGCCACGGCTCGCCCACCGCTTACGATCCGCGGGACGAGCGTGCGACAGAGGGAGCCGGATGCAGCACGAGAGCCTGGGCGCGACCCTGCGCCGCCTGCGCCTATCCGCGGACATGACGCTCGAACGGCTCGCCGACCTGTCCACGGTCAGCGACCGCACCATCAGCGACATCGAACGGGGCGTCAGCACCGGCCCGCAGCGCCGGACCATCGAGCTGCTCGCGGACGCGCTCGGACTGGAACTTGGGGCGCGCGCCGAGCTGACCGCGGCGGCCCGCGCGGGGCGCACCCGGACACCCTCCCCGGCTCCCCCGGGCGCGGTGCCGCTGCCTCGGGCCGTCGCCGACTTCACGGGCCGCGCTCGCGAGCTCGACCTGCTGGGCGAGCACCTCGGGCGCGGGGCACCGGAAGCGCCCTCGCCCGTCGCGGTGATCAGCGGACCGCCAGGGTTCGGGAAGACGACCCTGGCGGTCCAGCTGGCGACGGACCAGCACGGCCGCTTCGAGGACGTCTACTTCGTCGACCTGCGCGGTTACGACGCACGACCCCTCGACGCGTCGACCGTCCTGAACCGGCTGATCCACGCGCTCGACCCGCAGACCGGGGCCGCGCCGTCCGCGCTCGAGGACGCCGCCGCGCTGTGGGACCGCGTCACCCGTCGGCGCAAGGCGCTGATCGTCCTCGACAACGCCGCGTCCGAGGAGCAGGTGCGCCCCGTCATCCCCGCCACGGGCCCGACGGCCGTCCTCGTCACGAGCCGCGGGACGCTCTCCGGGCTCGAGGACGTCCTGCGCGTCCCCCTCGGGACGCTCTCGCCGAGCGACGCCGTCGCGATGCTCGGCCAGATCGTGCCGCACCCGCAGTCCGCGGGGAGCGATCTCGACAGGCTGGCGTCCCTGTGCGGCCACGTGCCCCTGGCCCTGCGGATCGCGGGCAACCGCGTCGCCAGCCGCCCGAGCTGGACCGTCGACGACCTCGCGGCCCGCCTCAGGGCGGAGGACCGCCGGATCGACGGGCTGCGCGCCGGCGACCTCCGCATCCGCAACGCGATCGCCCTGTCCTACGACCGGTTGTCGGACGACGGCAGGACGATCTTCCGGCGGCTGTCGCTGCTCGGCGGGGCGACGTTCAGCGTCCCGGTCGCGGCCCGCCTGGCCGGCACCGACCTCGCGACCGCGGAGGATCTCCTCGACGAGCTCGAGGACCTGGGGCTCGTCCAGCCCGCGGTGCAGGGGCGCTACCACCTGCATGACCTGCTGCGGCTCTTCGCGCGCGACCGCTTCCACGACGACGAGCCCGTGGAGCGGCGCGTCGCGGTGGAGATCGACCTCCGGCGCTGGCTGCTCGCCCTGACGATCCAGGCAGGTCGCTGGTTCGAGCCGGAGTACGGGTACGCACCCGCGGACCCGGACGCCCTGGTCGACCTCTCCTCCAGCGATCGCGCGCAGGCGTGGATCCGCGCCGAGGCGGAGCTCTGGCTCCGCGCGCTGCAGGACTCTGCGCGGGTCGGCGAGCACCAGCGGGTCGTCGACGTCGCGGAGTCCCTGCACTGGTTCTCCGACCTCTGGGTCTTCTGGGGGCACTGGCACGACGTGTTCGACATGGGGACCCGGTCGGCGCGCGCCCTCGGGGACGACCAGGCTCTCGCCACGCAGCTCGGCTACCTGGCGTGGGCCGAGATGTTCACCCGGGCAGAGCCGGAGCGCGGGCTGGCCTGCGCCCTCGAGGCGTCCGAGGCGGCCGCACGGGCGGGAGACACGCGCCAAGCAGGCTGGGCGGCGACGTACGCCTCGCTCGCCTACCGGCTGGGCGGGCGCCTGGAGGAGGCGCTGCGCAGCGCCCGCGAGGCCGAGCGCCTCCTGCTGGCCGCCGGCGACGCCGAGGGCCACCTCCAGGCGCGGCGCAGCGTCGCAGTCACGCTCGGGGTGATGGGACGCCGCGAGGAGGCCATCGAGCACGAGCGCCGGGTGCTCGCCGACCTCGACGACCCCGCCTGTGCGGTGACCAGCCATATCGCCGCCTACACCCGCGCCGCCAGCGTGATCACGACCGCGAGCCACCTGGCGAAGCTCGAGCGCTGGGACGAGGCCATCGTCAGCGCCGAGCACGCCCTGCTCCTCCTGGAGACCGTCAACACGGTGGACTTCCTCATGCGGGCGCTGCGCATCAGGATCGGCGCGCTCGTCGTCCGTGGCCGGATCGAGGAGGCGCGCGCGGACCAGGCCCGGCTCGTCGACGTCTGCGAGTCGGTGGGCGACGTGGCGGGCGCCGAGCAGGCGCGAAGCCTCGTGTGAGGGTGCGGTCGGGTCACACCCGGCGGAACACCGGGATGCTGTCGATGCCGACCGGCACCTCCACCGTCGCCGGACCGGAGATCGTCTCACCGGACGCACCCCTCCAGTCCCCGTCGGGCAGGACCACCGACCGCACGGTGGCACCTGGCTCGACCACGGGGGCGACGAGGAGGTCGGGGCCGAGGAAGTACTGGTCCGTGACGTCCTCGAGTCCGGGAGCGTGGTAAGCCATGTGCCGGACCACCGGCTCGCCGGTGGCGGCAGCGACGTCGACCAGCCCCATGAGGTCGGGCAGCAGCGACTGGCGAAGGTTCACCGCCGCTCGCACCGCCGGGAGGTGCGCGTCGTCGAGCGCGCGGGCCGGTGAGAGGGAGAACTGCATCATCGGCGACAGTGCCGCGACCTGGGCGTAGCGGACGAACAGCTCCTGGTCGACGACCTCGACCTCGCCCATCGACCCGACCTCGCCGCCGCCGACCATGTCCGGGCAGGTGAACGGCATGCCGAGCAGCCCTTGCGCCACCATGGTGGGCACCAGCGACCGCACCGCCTCCCAGGTCGGAGGCTTGTCCTGGACCCGCTGCGCCAGGGCCCGGCCCCCGGTGGCCCAGGAGGCGCGCATCTCGTTGAACGCGAACTCCTCGCCCAGCGCCGACCACGCCTTGACCATGTCGACGGGCTCGTACCCGCGCGCCTGGTCGTCGATGCGGTAGTCCTGCAGGTCACCGCCGTCCATCTTGAACCCGTCGATCCCGTACCGCTGCTGGAGGGACCGAAGCCTCGTGCGCATCCAGTCGACGGCTTCCGGTCGCGAGAGGTCGAGCAGTGCCGAGAGCCCGTTCCACCAACGCCGCACGACGGTCTGCCCGTCCGCGCCCCGCAGTAGGAGGCCGAGCGGCTCGAGCTCGCGGAACGCCGCCGAGTCGGGGCTGATCCACGGCACCACCCACAGCATCACCGAGCAGCCGAGGGCATGGAGCTCGGCGACCATCGCTGCGGGGTCCGGGAAGCGCGCCTCGGCGAACTCCCAGACGCCGTAGTCCTCGGACCACATGTCGTCGACCATGACGACGCCCGGAGGCAGCCCGTCGTCCAGGAGCTCGCGGACGTAGGCGACCACGGCGTCCTGGCTCGGCCGGTACGGCATCTGGATCCATGAGTTGTACTGCGGGCCGGTGAACAGCGCCCGTGCGGGCGCCGCGCCCGTGGCAGGGAAGTGCGCGCGCGCCGCCGCCTGATAGGCGTCGCGCAGCGTGTGCCCGGGGTGCCGGACGACGACTCCCCGGCCCTCCAGGGCGAGCCGGTCGCCGGAGAAGGCGAAGGCGAACGGCCGTGCGGACCAGACGTACCGGCCGGCGCTGGAGAGCAGGACGGGCGCGGACTGGTTGGTGCCCGCCTCGACGGCGAGGTCACGGCTGTGCGGCTCGACGCCGAACGGCATGGCCGGCCCGTCCGCCGCGAGGCCACCCCACCAGCGCTCGCCGGGCAGCAGGCCGAGCTCGGTCTGCTCGGTCTGCTCGGTGCGCTCGGTGGGCTCGGTCAGCTCGGTGGCCTCGGTGAGGCCGGACGGGTCGGTCTGGGTCGTGGTCATCGTCGTCCTTCGTCGGTCGGAGGGGGCAGACGCGGCACGCCGTCAGCACCCGAGGGTGGCGAGGTGCCCGGTGGGCTCGGTCCAGTGCGCGCCGCTGCGCAGGGTGCTTGCGACGAGGCGCTCCAGGCTCGTGCTGGGGTGCACCTCGGCACGGTCGCGGACCTCCGCGACCGGTCGGCGGAAGACGAACCGGGCGACGGCGCGGTCGCCGTCGGTCACGTCGTCCTCGGCGGGTGCGGGCTCGCCGTCCGCGATGTCGAACCGCGCCCGGAACCGCACGAGGTTGCTGTCCGGTCGGAGCTCGAGCACGCGGCGGTCGAGCAGCCAGGACGTACAGGTCATCGGCGCGTCGTCGAGCAGCCTGCGGAGCCCGGTCAGCGCCTCGTCGACGGCCGCGGCGGCCAACGGGCCGGCCTCGGGCACGTGCAGCGCGCGTCCGTGCTCGCCGGGCACCCGCTCCGCCTGGAGGCGACCTACGCCGACCACGTCCGCGCGCAGCAGACCGAGCAGCCACGGGGTGTCGATGTCCCCGTCGTACCACCGGACCTTCCGCCCGACGTCGGCGAGCGTCTGCACGGCGACCTGGTCCGGCAGGCCGAAGCCGCGGTACCGGTCGACGGACTCCTCGACGAGCTCCACGAGGGCGGGGACCGCGCGCCGGGCCGGGAGGTCCGAGACGTCGGGTGCGGTCGCGGCGTGGAGCGCGCCCCGCAGCCGTTCCGTCAGGTCCGGCTCAGCCGGTGACGAGACCCAGGGATGGCCGTCGAGGCCGAGCAGCCCGGCGCGCGCGTGTGCCCCGATCACCGGAATCCCTGGGCGGGCACCGCGAGGACCGTCGTCGAGAAGTAGGTCTTCTCGACCTCGTCGAGGGCGAGCCGGACGGCTCCTCGCGCCACGTGGTCCCCGCCGAGCGTCGAGACACGTACCTGCGGCATCCGGATCACGTTGGCGCGCACCCGGGCCGAGAAGGCGTCCACCCACTGGTCGGCCCAGCGCGCCTGCCCGCCGCCCACGACGAGGACCTCGGGGTCGGTGGTCAGCGTCAGCGCCGCGGCACCGGTCGCCACGTCGCGCGCATAGGCCTCGACCCGTTCCTGGGCCTGCGTGTCCCCCGCCCGCGCCGCGTCGAACACGGCGCGGATGAGCTCCTGCTGCTCCTGGAGGGAGATGTCGTCGTCCTGCCCCGTGAGGTCCTCCAGTGCCCGGAGCCAGTGCACGTCCGGGAGGGCACCGATCTCCCCCGCGATCCCGGCGTGCCCCCGCAGCAGGCGTCCGCTGACGAGGGCGGCGGCGCCGGTGCGGACGCTGGCCAGCACGAAGACCACGTCCTGCGAACCCTGGGCAGCGCCCCAGGTCGACTCGGCGAGCAGCGCCGACATCACGTCGTTGACCACCTGGACGGTCCAGCCGAAGCGGGCGCGCACGTGGGCCACCAGGTCCACGGAGCCCCAGCCCGGCAACGGCCCGCCGGGGAGGGTCGCACCGGTCGGGGTCACCGGGCCCGTGAGGGCGACGGCGGCCGCCCACACGGCCGTGGCGTCGAGCCTCGCCTGGTCGAGCAGGCGGGCCACGACGGAGTCGAGAGCGGCGAGCCGCTCCGGAGGCAGCGCCTCGGGCGCGACGGCGGCCTCGTCGGACGCGATCACCGCACCCGCCAGGTCGGTCAGGACCGCGGTGACGCGGTGCAGGCCGACGTCGACGCCGACGAGCCGGCCGGCCTCCACCCGGAACCGGAAACGTTGCGGGGGACGCCCCCCGCTGCCGTCCGGCACGGGGTCCTCGACGGCGACCCAGCCCAGCTCCTCGAGCTCCTCGAGGAGGGAGATCACGCTGGGCCGGGACAGACCGGTGTGCTCGATGACCTGCGCAGTCGTGGGTGTTCCCAGGGTGCGGACCGCCTCGATCGCCGTGAGCAGATGGCGTGCGCGGACCTGATGGACTCGTGCCAGGGCGATCTCCTCCTTGGGGTCTGTCGAGGCAGGACTGTACGGGCTGGGAGCCGCGACATCGAGGCGCGACGTGCCTGCAGGGCTAGTTCTATCAAGTCATTGACAAAACCGGTAGCCCCCTGGTTCAGTTCCCGCGTTGGTTCATCTCGGCGGGCTGGCCCCGCCACGAGGAGGCTCGATGAAGAGGGTCGCCAAGGCCGAGTCCTTGCCCCGCAGACGCGGGGTGCGCCGCGCAGACCGCTCCGCGGCCGCGTTGCTCCTTGCCCCGGCGCTCGCCGGGTTCGCCGTGTTCTACGTCTATCCGACGATCCGCGGCATCTACTACTCGCTCACCGACTTCAACCTGCTGAACGAGCCCCGGTTCGTCGGTGCGGAGAACATCACCACGATGCTCGCCGACCCCGCCGTCTGGTCGGCGCTGCGCGTCACGGCCGTCTTCGCGGTCGCCAACATCGTGCTCGGCACCTTCCTGGCGCTGGTGCTCGCCGCGCTCATGCAGCGCCTGCGGCTGCGCACCTGGGTCCGCTCGGTCCTGCTGCTGCCCTGGCTCGTGCCCAACGTCGCCATCGCCCTCATCTGGGGCTGGCTCCTCGACTCGAACCTCGGGTATCTCAAGAGGCTCCTCGACTCGATCGGACTGCACGGGTTCACCTTCTACAACCCGGACGCAGCCCTTCCCATCCTCGTGACGATCTCGATCTGGTCCGGGCTCGGCTACACGGCCCTCCTGCTCTACGCGGGCATGCTCCAGGTCCCCGCGGACCTCTACGAGGCCGGCGCTCTCGACGGTGCGACCGAGTCCCGCATGTTCTTCGCGATCACCATGCCCCTGGTGCGCCCCGTCGTCGCCCTGGTCCTCGTCATGAGCCTGATCGGCTCCTTCCAGGTCTTCGACCTGGTCCAGGTGGGGTACGGCAACAACCCGCTGCCCGAGGTCCGGGTCATCTACTACTTCATCTACCAGCAGGCGTTCTCGTTCTTCCGGATGGGTTACGCCTCCGCCGTCTCGCTCCTGCTGGTCGTCATCCTGGGCGTCTTCACCGCCGTCCAGATGCGCCTCATGCGAGCCAACCGATCGGACCTGGCATGAGTGCGCCGACCTTGACCGGCACCCGCCGGCGTCCGCCCGTGGGCCGCATCGTCGCGTGGGCCTTCCTGGCGATCGTCGTCGTCGCGACCGTCTTCCCCTTCTACTGGATGGTCCGCACCGCGCTGACCCCCGCCACGGAGCTCGTGGCCGACGCGTCGCAGGTCTGGCCGACGAACCCCACCACGGTGAACTTCGCGCGCGTCCTCGGCCTGACGTCGCTCGAGGAGGCGGTCGCCGCGGGCGGCACCGGCGCCTCGATCGACTTCCTGAGGTACACGATCAACTCGTTGCTGTACGCGGGGTCGATCGCCGTCGTCCAGACCCTGTCCTGCGCCGCCGCCGCCTACACCTTCGCCCGGCTCCGCTTCCCGGGACGGGACGTCGTGTTCGGCATCATCCTCAGCGGACTGCTCATCCCGGGCATCTTCACGCTGCTGCCCAACTACGCGCTCGTACGCCAGCTCGGCCTGATCAACACCTTCGCCGGCCTGGTGACCCCCGCGCTCCTCGTCAGCCCTTTCACCATCTTCTTCCTGCGACAGTTCTTCCTCTCGCTCCCCCGCGAGGTGGAAGAGGCGGCGATGATCGACGGCATCGGCCCGGTCGGCCGGTTCTTCCGGATCACGCTGCCCATGAGCACCGGCCCCCTCGCCACGATGATGCTCATCACCCTCGTGGGGATGTGGAAGGACTACCTCTGGCCGCTGGTGGCCGCCAACGGCGAGGGCACCCGCGTGCTGACCGTCGCGCTCGGTGTGTTCCAGCAGCAGTCCCCCAACACCACCCCGGACTGGACCGGGCTCATGGCGGGCTCGACCCTCTCGGTCGTCCCGGTGCTGATCCTGCTGATCTTCCTCGGCAAGCGGCTCGTCCAGTCGATCAACTTCTCCGGCGGCAAGTAGCACCTGCGCGGGCACCTTCGCCTGCTCTCGGCTCCGCCCTGCTCTCCCACCCACGCCCCGCCGGGGCGACCATCCCTGAGAGGAACCACGATGAAGAGGTTCAGGTCCGTCACCGCGCTCGGCGCCGTCTCGCTCCTCCTGCTGGCCGGCTGCTCGTCCGCCGGCTCGGACGGAGGGTCCGGCGACGTCGAGCTGAACTACTGGATGTGGGACGACACCCAGGTGCCGCTCTACCAGGCGTGCGTCGACGACTTCGAGGCCGCCCACCCCGGTGTCACCGTCAAGATCACCCAGACGGCGTGGGCGCAGTACTGGCAGAACCTGAGCACCCAGGTGACCGCCGGCACCGGTCCCGACGTGTTCGTCAACCAGATCTCGTACTTCCGCCAGTACGCCAGCACCAACCAGCTGCTGGACCTCAGCCAGGCCGAGTCCGACGTCGACTTCGACGCCTTCAAGCCCGGGCTCGCCGACCGGTGGGTCTACGACGGCAAGCGCCTCGGCCTGCCGAAGGACTGGGACACCGTCGGGTTCCTGTACGACTCCAAGGCTGCCACGAAGGCCGGCTACAGCGCCGACGACATGAACGCCCTGACGTGGAACCCGGACGACGGGGGAACCTTCGGCAAGTTCATCAGGTCCACTTCGGTGGACTCCGCGGGGAGGACTGGAGACGACCCCGCCTTCGACTCGTCCGACGTCGCCGTCTACGGCTTCTACCCCGAGTGGGCCGACGGCGCCACGGGCCAGAACGGCTGGGGCAACCTCGCGGCCGCGAACGGCTTCGAGTTCTTCACCGACCCCGCCGACCCGGCGTCGGTGGACTTCTCCTCCCCCGCACTGGTGGAGACCGCCGGCTGGATCCAGAAGCAGATCGAGGCCGGCTACATGCCGCGCTTCGACGAGACGTCGTCGCTCGGCACCCAGGCGGTCCTGGAGAGCGGCAACGTCGCATCGTCCTTCGCCGGGTCGTGGATGGCGTCCACCTACCTCGGCGACGACGAGTCGATCGACTTCGCGTTCGCCCCGGTCCCCGAGGGGCCCGAGGGTCGCAAGGCCGCCACCAACAGCCTCGCCGACTCGGTCTGGACGGGGACCAAGCACCCGGAGGAGGCCACCGGCCTCGTCGCCTACCTGGCCTCGTCGGACTGCCAGAGCAAGGTCGGCGACTTCGGCAAGATCTTCCCGGCCACCACGGCGGGCACCGACGCCGCGCTCGCCGCCTGGAAGAAGGACGGGATCGACCCGACGCCGTTCGTGTCCGTCGTGGACGCGGGCGACACCTACCTGATCCCGGCCTTCGAGAAGTCCGCCGAGATCTCCGTGGCCGTCCAGGACGCCATGCAGAACATCGCCCAGGGCGCCGACCCCGAGAAGGAGCTCAAGGCCGCGAACGACGCCGTCAAGGCGCTCTTCTGAGCCGGGCGAACCCGGTCACCTCGATGAGTGGTTGACCGTCAGGTCACCGTCCGCGAGCAGCACGATCCGCGCCGCAGGGTGCGAGGCAGCGACAGCGTCCTCGCACCCTGCGGCGCGTGGCGCATTCGTGCCGTGGGGCCGCGCTCGGAGGGCAGGCGCGGTACAGCGGCAGTGCGAGGTGGGCCCGGAGGGACTCGAACCCACGATTTCCACACTGACTCGAGCAGGTAGGCGTACCCCTGCCCGGCCGAGATCACTCGCATCGAGACCATCACACCCGACAGGTGTGCGACGCGCGCCCTCAATCAGGATCTACCTCAGACTTTTCACGCGCTGTACGCCGCCGAGATACCCCAACGCATGCGGGGCTTCCAGGGCATCTCCAGCATCGCTGCGAGGACACCGGTCTTGCTGTCCTTCATGACCGTCCCGTCGGGCAGCGGAACGCGGTACGACCGCACCCCGCGGCCCGTGCCGACCTCGATCCGTCCGGCCGCCGCAGCCTCAAAGATCGCGCGCACCACGACCACGCTCTCCAGAGTCCGCGGCAGTTGCCACCCTGGGCACCCGCCCAGTCCGACGACGACGCCGTCCGCGTCCTGCATCACCCAGACCTCCACCGAGCCGTCGGTCGACGAGCTCACCGTGAGGCCCTCGACCCCGCCGTCGACCGTCGGACCTGAGATCTCCGCTCTGTCACCCAGTTCGCTCCGCAGCGTCGACGCCAGCCGGCGTAGCTCGGTCGTCACCTCATCGTCGGGCAGCTCGCCGCCTCCGCACTCCATGCAGGAATGATGCCGCAAAGGTCCGAGAGCTCAGGATCCCGCCCGGGCGGACTCGACCAGCCGCGGGTGCCAGACTTGTGGAAGCCCGGGTTCGATCAGGCCGGCGAGGACCCCGTGCGGGGTCGGTAGGGATCGCCAGGAGGGGTTGCAAGGAGGGAACACCGCGAGGTCGAAGACAGCCCGACGGACGTCGCAGGTCGGGTGCGGGGCATCGTGCGACTTCAGCAGGCCGGAGGCAACGCGGTACGGCTCTGGCAGGGACGCTCCGAGGGCGCGGCGTCGGCCCGTGTCTGGAGGCGCCAGCCTCACCGGTAGGCAGAACCAGCGCTGACGCCCTAGCAGGAGGACGACATCGTCCGACCGGAGCGCTGTGCGCCGCCGGCCCACCGATGAGAGACCCGGCAGATCGAAGGGACAACTCGCCGTTCACTCGAGCCGAGAACACCCAGCACGCCATTGAGCACCACCGTCGACGAGCCTCGCGGAACGCCCGAAGTCGGGGTGCGCGGTTTCGGTCCGTTCGGGTTCGGAAGGGTCCACGACGACGGTTAGCGAACCTTCAGGTCAACGCGACATTTTCCCTGGTGGTGGGCCCGGAGGGACTCGAACCCCCGACATCCACGGTGTAAGCGTGGCGCTCTGACCAGCTGAGCTACAGGCCCTGGCAGCGCAGGCAAGAATACCGGTCGCGGGGGCCCTCGCTGCACATCACGGCCCGCTGACGCCGGCCGCCCCAGGGTCAGACGTCGGCGAGCGCCGCCCGGTAGGACTCCAGGTCACGGCGCTGCCCCCGCGGGTTGACGACCGACCAGCGCACGATCCCGTCGGCGTCGACGAGGAACGAGCCGCGCAGGGCGTGCCCGCTGGTGGCGTCGAAGACGCCGTAGGCCTCGGCGACGGCGCCGTGCGGCCAGAAGTCGCTGAGCAGGTCGAAGCCGAACCCCTCCTGCTCGTGCCATGCCTTGAGCGCGAACACCGGGTCGGTGGAGACGGCCAGGATCCGGACCCCTGCGGCCTCGAAGTCCTCGATGTTGTCCCGCAGCTCGCACAGCTCTCCGGTGCAGATGCCGGAGAAGGCGAAGGGGAAGAAGACGACCAGCACGTTCTCGCCGCGCAGGTCGGCCAGGTGCACGGGCGTCCCGTGCGTGTCGGGCAGGGTGAAGTCCGGTGCGGGGTCACCGGGACCCCACCGCACCTCGGGGACGGTGCCGGTCACCGGCTCAGCGTCCCCGGCCCCGGTTGGCGAGCTTGGTGGCCGACCAGTCCGACGCGACCGCGAACGTGCTCGTGGCGTGCAGGCCGGCCGTGGTCGCGGCCTCCTGGATCTCGTCGTGACCGACGTGGCCGTCGCGGCCGGGCTTCGGCGTGAGCAGCCAGACCAGGCCGCCGTCGTCCAGCACGGTCAGGACGTCGACCAGCATGTCCGTCAGGTCGCCGTCGTCGTCGCGCCACCACAGGATGACGCCGTCCGTGACGTCGTCGTAGTCCTCGTCCACCAGCTCGCTGCCGATGACCTCCTCGACCGCGGTCCGGAGCGCGTCGTCGACGTCGTCGCCCCACCCGTACTCCTGCACGACCTGACCGGCCGCGAACCCGAAGCGAGCTACCGGGGATTCCGCCTGCTTACCCACGTTGGACCTTCGTTCCTCTCCGTCTGACCACTGTTGACGCGTACCGACGCGCGCGCGAAGCGTGACGCCGGTCGTGTGCGCCAACGTAGTCCACCCGAAGCGACCGCGCCCGGCAACCCCCTGGGCCCTGCCGGTTTGCCGGACCCGGCCCGGACAGTGACCTCCGCAACATCCGTGGGGCCCGGCATGACGTAGATCACGGATCCTTGACCGCCCGATGGTGTTCCCCCGGCCCGTCTGGGGACACAATGAGTGATGACCACCCGTTCGTGGTCCGCACCGTCGCGACCACGCGTCGCGGTGCCCTCACGACGGGATGCCTGACACGGACCGGAGCGGCGACCACGTGCCGTCACCGTCCGAAGATGAGAGAGGTTGCTGGTGGCTTCGTACGACGAGACCGGACCGTTGATCAACGGCCTGCTCAGCGCCGTCCCGGACATCGACCCCGCCGAGACCGGCGAGTGGGTCGAGTCGTTCGACGGCCTGATCGACGACAAGGGCGGCCCGCGGGCGCGCTACGTCATGCTCAACCTGCTGCGCCGCGCGCGCGAGCGCAACGTGCACATCCCTGCGTCGGTGGCGACCCCGTACGTCAACTCGATCGCCGTGCACGACGAGCCCTACTTCCCGGGCGACGAGGCGATGGAGCGTCGCTACCGCTCCTGGATCCGCTGGAACGCCGCCGTCATGGTGACGCGCGCGCAGCGCCCCGAGGTGGCGGTCGGCGGTCACATCTCCTCGTACGCGTCGGTGGCGACGCTGTACGAGGTGGGCCTGAACCACTTCTTCCGCGGCAAGGACCACCCCGGCGGCGGCGACCAGGTGTACTTCCAGGGCCACTCCTCGCCCGGCCAGTACGCCCGCAGCTTCCTCGAGGGCCGGATGTCCGCCGAGACGCTCGACGGCTTCCGCCAGGAGAAGTCGCACGCCGGTGGCGGCCTGCCGTCCTACCCGCACCCGCGCATGCTGCCGGACTTCTGGGAGTTCCCCACGGTCTCCATGGGCCTCGGCCCGGCCTCGGCGATCTACCAGGCGTGGACCAACAAGTACCTGCACAACCGCGGGATCAAGGACACCAGCCAGCAGGACGTCTGGGCGTTCCTCGGCGACGGTGAGATGGACGAGCCGGAGTCGCGCGGCATGCTGCAGCTCGCGGCACACCAGTCCCTCGACAACCTGACCTTCGTCGTGAACTGCAACCTGCAGCGCCTCGACGGCCCGGTCCGCGGGAACGGCAAGATCATCCAGGAGCTGGAGGCCCAGTTCAAGGGCGCCGGCTGGAACGTCATCAAGGTGATCTGGGGCCGCGAGTGGGACGCGCTGCTCAACGCGGACAAGGACCGCGCCCTGGTCAACCTCATGAACGCCACGCCCGACGGCGACTACCAGACCTACCGTGCGGAGTCCGGCGCGTTCATCCGCGAGCACTTCTTCGGCCGCGACCCGCGGACGAAGGCGCTCGTCGAGAACATGACCGACGACGACATCTGGAACATGAAGCGCGGCGGCCACGACTACCGCAAGATCTACGCGGCGTACTCCGCGGCGCGCGCCCACACGGGCCAGCCGACGGTCATCCTCGCGCAGACGGTCAAGGGCTACGCCCTCGGGTCGAGCTTCGCGGGCCGCAACGCCACGCACCAGATGAAGAAGGTCAAGAACGAGGACCTCAAGGCCCTGCGCGACAACCTGCGGATCCCGCTGACGGACGAGCAGATCGACGCCGACCCGTACCTGCCCCCGTACTACCACCCGGGGATGGACGACGAGGCGATCCAGTACATGCTGGAGCGCCGCCGGCACCTGGGCGGGTTCCTGCCCGAGCGCCGGACGACGCAGAAGCCGCTGACGCTCCCGGAGCCGAAGTCGTACGAGATCCTCAAGAAGGGCTCGGGCACCCAGCACGTCGCCAGCACGATGGCGTTCGTGCGTCTGCTTAAGGACCTCATCAAGGACAAGGAGTTCGGCAAGCGCATCGTGCCGATCATCCCCGACGAGGCCCGCACCTTCGGTCTGGACGCGATCTTCCCCAGCGCCAAGATCTTCAACACGCAGGGGCAGAACTACCTCGCCGTGGACCGCGAGCTCATGCTGAGCTACAAGGAGTCCGAGGCCGGGCAGATCATGCACACCGGCATCAACGAGGCCGGTTCGGCCGCCGCCTTCCAGTCCGTGGGCACGTCGTACGCGACGCACGGCGAGGCCATGGTGCCGGTCTACATCTTCTACTCGATGTTCGGCTTCCAGCGGACCGGCGACCAGTTCTGGGCCGCCGGCGACCAGCTCGCCCGTGGCTTCATCATCGGCGCCACCGCCGGTCGCACCACCCTGACGGGTGAGGGCCTGCAGCACGCCGACGGCCACTCGCCGCTCATCGCCGGCACCAACACGGCGATGGTGCAGTACGACCCGGCGTACGGCTACGAGATCCGCCACATCATGCGTGACGGCATCGAGCGCATGTACGGCGACGGGTCCGACGGTCGCGACCAGAACGTCATGTACTACCTCACGGTGTACAACGAGCCGATGATCCAGCCGGCCGAGCCGGAGGACGTGGACGTCGAGGGCATCCTGCGCGGCATCCACCGGATCTCGACGTCCAAGACCGAGGGCCCCAAGGCTCAGCTCCTCGCCTCCGGCGTGGGCGTGCCGTGGGCGCTCGAGGCGCAGCAGCTCCTCGCCGAGGACTGGGGCGTGTCGGCCGACGTGTGGTCGGTGACCAGCTGGAACGAGCTGCGTCGCGACGCGCTCGCCGCCGAGAAGGACGCCCTCGTCAACCCGACCGCCGAGCCGCGCACGCCGTACGTGACGCAGAAGCTGTCGGGCGCCCAGGGTCCGTTCGTCGCCACCAGCGACTACGACCACCTCGTGCCGGACCAGATCCGCGCCTGGGTGCCGGGCGACTACGCGGTGCTCGGTGCGGACGGCTTCGGCTTCTCCGACACGCGTGCCGCCGCGCGGCGCTTCTTCCTCATCGACGGCCCGTCGATGGTGGTCCGGACGCTGCAGCAGCTCGCCCGTCGCGGCGAGGTTCCTGCCGACGTCGTCGCGAAGGCGGTCGAGAAGTACCGCCTGCTCGACGTGAACGCCGGCACGTCCGGCGTCGCGGGCGGCGACAGCTGACCCTCCCGAGGGACCACAGCCGGTCGCCCAGATAGCACCAAGAAGCACGGGGCCC